>CANJLN010000003.1 GCA_947475175.1 Alphaproteobacteria bacterium | reverse complement strand
TGTATGCTTTTAAGATTAATTTTATTAAAATAAGAGGAAAAATAAATGAAATTGTGGAGTAGCGTTTTAGTTTTGGGATTATTGGCAGGAACATCATCGATTGCTATGGAAAAAGGATATGATGCTGATGGTGGTGAAAAAGAAGTTCGCCGAATGCACTATTTAACAGCTAACGGTCTAAAAGAGAATTTTGCTGGTCGTGAATGGGCACAAAAAAGGAAAAAAGGCGTACCTACGCTAGAACAAAAACCAACAACGCCTGCCATAAAGATAGTTGTTGAAACTCTTGGTAAAACTTCTCGCGCAGAAACTGAAGCTTCTCAAGCTTATCATCGTCGTGCACAAAGGTCAGCAAAAGGAACTCCCGCATACAATGGAGCTGAAAAACCTAAACCTGTTGTTGTAACCGCACCAAGACCAAAGTCTTCAGCAAACAAAGCTCCACCATCCACGGGGCATTCGAAAATGGGGAAATTTGCAGAACCTAAACCAAGTCCATTTTTAACAGGAAGAAGGTAGACTTTTTCCGGATTGCCATGAACGCACGTTCTCTCGTCTTTGCGATGAGCTTTGCTCCGTGGCAATCCAGGCTTTATGTTGACCAATGTAAAAAGATTTGCCTATATTGAGTCAGCTCCCTCAAATATATTTTAGTAATGGCGCACGATCCCCTGCTCAATAATTTTACAAAACGTCTTTCATGGCTTATATTACCTCTTGGGTTATTGTGGTGTGGCGTCATTTTGGCCTTATAATCATCATCAAAGTTTTTTAAATGAATTCAAATGATTGAACTCTCCCATATTTCTTATTCTTATAATGAGTTCAAAGCTTTACAAGATGTGTCTATTTCTGTTTTACCTCAAGCATTAACAGCCGTCATCGGGCCTAATGGTGCAGGCAAAAGCACTCTTTTGAAAATAATTGCCAATCTTATTGCGCCACAAAAGGGAGAAATAAACCGCTCCAAAAAGAAAAAGATTGCCTATTTACCGCAGTATTCTCTTTTGGATCGAACCTTTCCACTAACAGCTTTTGATGTGGTAGCAATGGGTTTATGGAAAGATATTGGTATTCTTGGAGGATTATCTAAACAAAAAACAGAAAATGTCTACTCTGCTTTAGACGCTGTAGGACTCAATGATTTTGGATCGCGTTCTCTCACTGACTTGAGCGGTGGGCAATTTCAACGGTTATTATTCGCAAGAATGATTGTACAAGACGCCGATCTTCTCCTCCTTGATGAACCTTTTGCAGCTGTTGATGAACCAACAATACAAGATCTTCTAAAGCTCATAACAAAATGGCATCAACAAGGGAAAACAATTCTTGCGGTTATGCACAACTTAAAACTTGTTAGAGATTTCTTTCCAACCACCATCTTACTTTCCAAAAAAGTTATTGCTGCAGGAGAAACAGTGAGCGTTATCACACCGGCTAATTTTGCCAAGATTAGCTTTACGGAAATATAAATTATGGATTTTCTCTCTCACTTATTTGCGCCCTTTAAAGATTACGTATTTATGCGCCGTGCTCTGGTTGCTTGCATCGGCATCGCCTTATCAAGCGCTCCCTTAGGAGTTATTTTGATCCAACGACGCATGAGTCTTATGGGCGAGGCTCTTTCACACGGCATCCTTCCTGGAATCGCGATTGCTTATTTAATTGTTGGAATGTGGCTTCCTGGTCTTAGTATTGGCGGTATTTTGGCAGGGCTAACAATTGCTTATTTAAGCAACATGGCTGCTAGAAAAACCGTTCTGAATGAAGACGCCAGCTTCAGTAGCTTTTACATCATTGCTTTAGCCATTGGTGTTTTGATTTTATCCATCAAAGGCGGCAATATGAACTTGTTGCATCTTTTATTTGGCAACGTGCTCGCTGTTGATTCAGATGCCCTTATCTTCATATCTGGCATTTCAACCGTTTCTCTCATTTTACTGTTTTTGCTTTATCGCCCTTTAATATATGACTGTTTTGACCCCCTGTTTATGAAATCGTTGGGGCTAAAGAGTTCTCTTTACAACACGATTTTCTTAGCTCTTGTTGTTTGCAACCTTGTTGCAGCCTGCCAGGCTTTGGGTACGTTAATGGCTTTGGGAATGATGATGGTGCCAGCCGTCACAGCGAGACTATTATGTAAACGGCTATTTCCTATGATCATCGTCAGCACTCTTCTTGCTATTTTTTCTAGCTATGTCGGATTGCTTCTCTCTTATTATTTAAACTGGCCTTCTGGGCCCACCATTATTCTAGTAGCAGGAATTCTGTACGGATTCTCTCTTGTTAAAGTATTTTTAAAACGTCATTAGAAAGGTTCTGTCCATGAAAAAATCTCATCTACGGTACATTGTTTGGTTTATCTCCACTCTGATAGCAGCTGGCGGCATCATCTATTACCAACTTAAAAATACACCTGTGTCTTATGTGCAAAGTAAAGGTTCTCATGGTATGGCAGATATAGGAGGTCCTTTTTCTTTAACTGATCAAAATGGAAAAGTCCGAACAAATGATGAGTTTAAAGGCAAATTCATGCTGGTCTATTTTGGCTATAGTTTCTGCCCAGATATTTGTCCTCTTGGTCTTCAGAACATGACCGAAGCCATAAAGCTTTTAGAGCGTGATCGTGAGCAGATCGTCCCTATTTTCGTAACCATTGATCCAACAAGAGATACAGTTGATCATCTGAAAATTTATGCGACAAACTTTCATCCCAATTTTATCATGCTAACTGGTTCTGAGGCAGAAATTGATCCCGCCCTCAAACTCTTTCGTGTCTACGCTGCAAAATCAACAGATGGAACAAATGGCAAAGATTATTTAATGGATCACAGTACATTTATTTACCTTATGGACAAAGATGGTAAATTCTTGCAACAATTTCCGCATTCAACTGATCCTGAAAGGTTGGCAAAGGCTATTCAAAAGCATTTTTTGCCAGAAAGATAAATAATGGCATTACAAAAACTTATCGTTGGTAACTGGAAAATGAACGGTTCTGTTTCCTTTGTAAGAGAAACTCTTTCTTATTGGCAAACACAAAATATTTTTCATCACACTGTTATTTGCCCTCCGTTTCCATTATTGCCTTTGGTTAAAGAACAACTCAGTTCCCCTTTTCTAAGCTTGGGAGCACAAGATTGTCATCATAAATCATCCGGTGCGTTTACTGGAAACACCAGCGCCAATTTATTGTATGAAATTGGTTGCCAATACGTTCTGACAGGTCATTCTGAACGTCGTCAATATCATGCTGAAACGAATGAATTGATTAAAGAAAAAGCTGAAATGGCTTTAGCTAATCATCTGATACCAATTGTTTGCATTGGCGAGAACTTACAAGAAAAAGAACAAGGGAAAACACTCTCCATCTTAAATAGTCAAGTGGCTGCATCCACGCCATCGAGTGGCGTCGATTTTTGTGTTGCCTATGAGCCCGTCTGGGCCATTGGAACAGGAAAAACCGCATCTTTAGAAGACATCGCAAGTGCTCATGATGCGCTAAGACAGCAACTGGGAGAAAACATAAAACTCCTTTATGGAGGATCTGTAACTGCTGATAACTACCTTGAAATTTTCTCTCTTAATAATGTTGATGGTGTTTTAGTTGGAGGAGTCAGCCTTAAAAAAGAGGATTTTAGCCGTATGATCTGTAATGAATCAGCAATCCACACCCAATAAAACCACTTCTCTGTCAGCAACGGGCAAGATGTGGAATCTCAGAGAGGCCGATGAAAGGCTGATCTTGAGCCTTGTGCAGCGTCATGACTTACCTGAAATAGTAGCGAGAACACTCGTCAATAGAGGCGTCGATCTCGAAAGTGTTTCCGGTTATCTTCAGCCCACATTACGAGATTTTTTACCGGATCCTTCTTGTTTGCTTGATATGGATGCAGCTGTTCATCAGACAATTGAAGCATTAGAAAACAAAAAGAAAATTGTTGTTTACGGTGATTATGACGTCGATGGAGCAACAGCTTCCGCTCTTTTGCGCTCTTATTTCCAAGAAATTGAACACCCAATTGGCCTATATATTCCTGATCGAATTGAGGAAGGGTATGGAGCCAACAGTAACGCTCTCTTCTATCTGTCAGAAAAGGGTTGTAAACTTGTTTTGATGGTTGATTGCGGAACAACTTCTTTCGAGCCTTTAGAATACGCTGATTCTCTAGGACTTGGCGTTATTGTGCTTGATCACCACACAGCTCAGCCGGCTTTACCAAAAGCCATAGGCATTGTTAATCCCAATAGACTCGATCAAGATCTGAAAGATTATGATTATCTTCGCTATCTTTGTGCGGCTGGTGTTACTTTTTTATTTTTGGTTGCGCTTCAACGTGCTCTTCGGCAAAAGGGGTGGTTTCACGAGAAAGAAGAGCCTGATTTAATGAAGTATCTAGGATTGGTTGCCCTTGGTACCGTTTGTGATGTTATGCCTTTAAAAGGATTAAACAGAGCTTATGTCAGTCAAGGACTTAAAGTCCTGAAGCAACGACACAATGTGGGGCTTGCTGCTTTAGGTAATATCGCATCTCTTGACGAAGCGATCACTTCCTATCACCTTGGCTTTATTCTCGGTCCACGAATCAATGCAGGAGGCCGTGTTGGACAAGCTGATTTGGGCAGCCGTCTTTTAACCACGAAAAACTCTACAGAAGCTGAAAAAATTTCTAAAGAGCTGCATCAACTTAACCTTCAGCGGCAAGATATAGAAAAGAAAGTTTTAGAAGAAGCAATCAATCAAGTAGAGTTGAAAGAACTTCACAAAAACCCCGTATTGCTTATTGGTGGAGATGGTTGGCATCCCGGCGTTATTGGCATCGTCGCCAGCAGACTAAAAGAACGTTACAACCGCCCAACATGTGTTGTTGGATTTGAAAAAGACATCGGCAAAGGATCTGGACGCTCTATTCCAGGCGTTGAACTTGGAACAGCAATGCATATAGCTGTCCATCAAGGTCTTTTAGAAAAAGGCGGCGGACACGCGATGGCCGCTGGGTTTACCGTGACCAGAGAACAATTTGATCCGTTCTATTCTTTTTTAAATGAACATCTTGGAAAACAAATTTTGGATATAACACCCGCTCTTAAATTAGATGGATATTTGTCTATCAGTGGAGCGACCTTTTCTTTGTTAGAATCCATCCAACAACTAGAACCATTTGGTAATGGAAATGCTGCTCCCAAATTTGCCTTTAGACATGTTCATGTATCTTATTTAGATAGCGTTGGAGAAAATCATCTGCGTTGTCAAATAAACGATGAAGCTGGGAATCGCTTAAAAGCAATAGCATTTCGAGCAAAAGGTACCGCTCTTGGGAGTTTCTTAGAATCAACAAAAGGTAACAAAATTGAGCTAGCCGGGACGTTAAAGCTTGATTCTTGGAATGGATCAAACCAAGTATGTCTTGTGATTGAAGATGGAAGATTGATATAAGAGAACACTTCCAGAAAATTACATTTGTATTGCTGTTAGCGTCTTTATAACATTGGCCAATGCTTCAACAATCTTAGTTTTGGCCTCAACTTCAAGGCCAAACTCAGCAACCAGAGGAGCAACTTGCTCTATCGAATCGTCTCCTAACGCATACGCTTTCACCCTTTTTTCAACAGTGTAAGCTTGAGAAAGGAACCCCTGAACCTGCCCATTTAAAAAAGTCCCAAACGTTTGCTGACCAAGGTTTGGTTGTTGCAATTGCTGCAACTGTGCATTCTGCGACAACATCTTCACATCAAGGGCAGCTTTTAGAACCTGAGTAACATTATTCGTAATAGTCGAACTCACAAATTAACCCCTCCTACCCCATCTTCCAAACACTATCAGAAATATCTGGCGTCCCAGACTGACCAAGATTTATCTCCGGACCTTCAGTTTCTTCAACTGGTTTTACAGACTTTGTTGAATTCTCGAGCTGTTGCAAATAAAGTGAGGATGCTGGATCAAGGCCAGACTGCGTCATCATAGGATTTGTTCCTCCAACTTGAGAGCTTTCTAACAAAGCAGCAAAGCCTTGCGACTCTGCTGATGATTGCGAGGTTGATGATTTAAACATATTCTCAAAGTTTTTTTGAGAAGCATGCGTAACTGAACTTTGTGCTATTGCAGCAGCCATAATCTTTTCCTACTCTAATTCTTCAAAATGCCAATTGTGTTTTGTATCATTAATAAAATCTTTTCAAATGCTCTTAGATTTGCCTCATGACTACGCCCTGCTTCACGCATGTCAGCAATCTCGGCCATCGGTTTTACGTTTGACTCAAAAACATATCCCTCTTTATCAGCAGAAGGGTCACCAGGGCTATAAACCTTGACGGGTGGCGCTCCATCCTTACCAATCTTTTTTACCTTGACCAGATTAGCACCTGTCTTTTTATCCAGAACCGTATGAAAAGTAATGATTTGTCTTTGATAAGGTTCTTCACCTTTGTCAGCGCGCGTTCCAGCGTTTGCAAGGTTTTGAGAAATAACAAGAATACGCTGGTTTTGCACTTGCATACCCGACGTTGCAACTTGCATCGCTTTCGTCAAAGATGAAGTCATTTTATAAAACATTTAATAAACTCCTGTTACTGCCCTTTTCCAAGAACGCTTTTCATCATTTTATGAAAATTACGAACAATGTTAATCAACGAATCATGCTCCAAAGAATTATTTGACATCTCTAGCATTTCAACTTCACGAGCAATTTCTGATTTTGTAGTGATTACATCATCATCTGTAATTTTAACATCTCTCACTTCACTAACCCCATAACCTGAATTTTTTATTCTTCTTGGGCTATGAGCAATCACTTCTTTGAATGATTTTAATTCTTTACGAGTTGCGGAACTGTTATCTGCGTTCGCGATATTGCTGACTAATACATTCCCTCTGGCATTTAACCAAGTTATTCGTTGGTTCACCAAAATAGAAAGTGTATTATTAAGCAGTGCCATGTCGAATGATCCAAGGATTTTAGTTGCTCTTAATGTTATGATGAACAACAATTCTTAATAAAAACCTAAAATTTAGGCAAAATTTATGCTTTTTTTAACGCGAAAAATTGGACAATCAATCATCATCAATGATGAAATCACAGTGACAGTGATGGAGATAAATGGAAAAACAGCTAAATTAGGATTTTTATTTCCTGAAAATGTTAAAGTGCTCAGACAAGAAATTTATGAAAAAATCCAACAAGAAAATAAAACAGCCGCTGAAGACGCCCTCGCTATTCACCAACTTTTAGAATTAAACCATCCAAACGACGGTAAAAAAGATGCCGGAACTATTTAGCTCACTAGCTCAAAAGATTGATGAATTACCAGAGCTACAAATCTTTGGAACTGTTTTTGCCATTCAAGGATTATTAATTACAGCAAAAATCAATAGTAAATCCATTAGCATGGGCAGTCGCTGTCATATCAAAACACAACAGGGAACAGATCTTTTAGCAGAAGTGGTTGGTTTTGACAAAGAAGCGGTGCTCTTAATGCCTTTTGGTAACCTGATGGGTATAAGCCCTGGATGTCGCGTTTATTTTTCCAATTTAGATTCTCATATTTATCCACACGCTTCTTGGAAAGGTCGAGTCATTAACGCACTTGCTCAACCTATAGATGATGGATCTCAATTAATAAAAGGCTCAATAGCTTGTTCTCTGCATCAAACACCACCTCCTTCGCACAGTCGTTTACGTGTTGATAAACCTTTAGATGTTGGCGTTAAGGCAATCAATACATTCTTGACGTGTTGCGAAGGACAAAGAATGGGTATTTTTGCAGGATCAGGTGTTGGTAAATCGGTATTAATGTCAATGTTGGCTCGTTTTGCGGATGCTGATGTTTGTGTTATTGGCCTTGTTGGTGAACGGGGTCGAGAAGTCAAAGAATTTTTGGAAGATGCCTTAGGCGCAGAAGGTTTACGAAAAAGTATTCTTATCGTTTCAACATCTGACGAACCTGCTCTTATGCGTCGTCAAGCAGCTTATTTGACCCTTACAGTCGCTGAATATTTTCGCGATCAAGGACTTTCTGTTTTATGTATGATTGATAGCGTCACTAGATTTGCGATGGCACAACGCGAGATTGGGCTTTCGACAGGAGAACCACCCACAACAAAAGGCTATACACCAACTGTATTCGCTGAACTCCCCAAGCTTTTGGAAAGAGCTGGCCCCGGTGTTTCTTCGTTACCAAATCAAAAACAAGGACACATTACAGGTTTTTTTACAGTTCTAGTTGATGGAGATGATCATAATGAACCCATAGCAGATGCGGTCAGAGGCATACTAGATGGTCATATTGTTTTAGACCGTGCCATAGCGGAACGAGGGCAATTTCCTGCTATCAATATCCTTCGAAGCATTTCCAGAACTGTGCCCGCTTGCCACACAAAGGATCAGCAGCTAATTATTAGAGAAGCGCGCCGGATTTTATCCGTTTACGAAGATATGGCTGACATGATTCGTTTGGGTGCTTACCGACCAGGAAACAATCCTGAAGTCGACGAAGCTATTCTTCTTTACCCAAGGCTAATGACTTTTTTGGCTCAAGAGCAATACGAACAAACATCGCTTTTGGATGCCTTTAGGTACTTACAGGGGGCTTTGAAAAACGAAACTGGGCCAACATAGGCGCACACTGCACAAACAAAGCGCCTGCTATCACAATCGCTATTCCCAACCATTGTTGATTCGTAATAGTTTCTTCAAGAAATAGAATTCCAATAATAACCGTGGCAATGGGTTCCAGAACTCCTAAGATAGAAGCTTTGGTCACGCTAATTGTTTGCATAGCTTTTAAAAGCAAGAGAATTGGCAAGAGGGTACAAACAACGCCTAACATAATGGCTGAAATCCAGTCACTTGGCAGAGGCAAAGAAAACGCTCCTCGTTCATAAAAAGCCATGAACATAAAAAGAACCGTGCTTCCCGTACAAAGCAAAAAAGTTGATAAAATAGGGCTGACCTCAACTTTTTTCCCAACCATAACGTAAATGGCATACCCAAGACCTGAAAGAATAGCAAATGCAAATCCTGAAAGAGTAAGCGTTCCACTTCCATGATCGGCCAATAAAGCCAAACCCAACAAAATAATTCCAATCGACGCAAAAGTGATAAATCCAACTGGTTGTCGATGAAAAAGCCAATCAAAAAGAACGACGAATAAAGGAAAGGAGAAAAAGATAACCATGGCAAGCCCAGTGCCAATGCTTTTTGCTGCGATAAAAAAGCACCATGCCCCTACGCCGTAAACAACTGTTCCTAATATAAACAGGAGAAATATTTTAGAAAGAGAAGCTGCACCCCAAGTATCTTGAATAAATAAGAAAGGGATCAGAAAAATGGATGCAAGAAAAAAGCGCCAAAACAACATGTCAGATATTGTAAAAAGCTCACTAACAAGGCTAAACCCATAATAACCGAGACTTCCATAGAAAATACCAGAAAGAGCAGCATAAATAATGCCTCTAATTTCTTTCTGAAAAATCTTTTTATTCATTATTTTTTTGCCTTTTTAAGTAATTTTCCAGTCAACAGAGCAAATGCTCCATTTCCCATAACATTCGCAGCGGTCAAGATAGGATCTTGAAGAATATAAATAGTTGCAAGCAAGCTGGTCGCCTCTGGACTTAAACCCAAATGCGCCTGAATCACTGGCAGGATCACTATAACACCTCCACCTGGAATTCCAGCAGCTGAAAATTTAGTAATGCAATAATAAAAAACAAACACAAGATAAGTTGAGAAATCTGGCAAAGGATGTCCGGTGATTGAAAGAAGAACAAGACCCGTTAAAGCAATATTCAAACCATCGCCAATCATATGAATATTAACGGTTGTGGGAATAACAAAATCAGCATATTCTCTGTTCCCCAGATTTCTTTCTGCCGCTGCCAAGGTAAGAGGCATTGTAGCCGCGCTTGACATAGTACTAAAACCCGTCAGACCAGCCGGTAGCATTTCTCTCAGGTATCCAATAAATCTATGCCAGCGAAAATTAGCAGCCAATGCATACATAAATCCGATATAAACAACAATCAAAAGACTGCCAAGCAGAAATATGCGGCCATAATTCTGGAGCAAAACACTCAAAGCTCCATCTCTATCCAACTTTAAAATAAATCCAAAAACATACAAAGGCAGAAAAGGAATGAATCCTTTTTTTAATGCAATAGTGGTCCAATCTCTCAAACGAAAGGCAAAATCTTTAATGCCCGGTTTTTGTAAAAAGCTGGCAACAAGCCCCACGATTACACCGCTGAGCATTGCTAAGTCAGGAGAAATGAAAGAAGGAAGTGACAAACGCCACATAGGTTCGATTGTTTCTTTAGAAACGTTTAAATTTGCCAAATTCTCACAGCCCAAAAATGGCAGGGCTATTTTACAAATGCCGTAAGCTGTTAAAACGGTTGTTGCGTTTGATACAATGACTAACAAAACGACGCTGACAATCAATCCAGGTGCTTGACGGCCAAATGACAAGATGGCAGCAAACAGATAGCTAAAAATAACGGCGGGTAAAATAAACATCAATACGTCTTTTAAAAGACAACTTATTGAGAAAAAATAGCTAATCGTTTGAGGACTTAGATAATCACCAATGATAAGACCTCCAATAAGGCATACTAATAGCTGAAACGGAAGGCTCTTTAACATGGCAGAAAAACTCTTAAAAAATGTGAATAAATAAAAAATGTAGAATAAAAATATAATTTTAATATACCCAAAGAATTTCAAGAAGTCTGCAGGAAAACAAGAGTTTTGCAGCTTTCGACTTAATCTGCAATCTTTTGAAGGTTTCTGATAAAGGAATTTAGCTTTAAATTCCACCTTGACGGTCGTCTCAAAATCGTGCTTGCTTTGGGCAAGTATAACTTGAGGCTGTTTTTACCATGATTGATTGCCAACAAACAGAAGAAATGCTTGGGGCCATAGCAGATAGTGGTTCTATGGTGGACCTTAACCATCACCTTGTAAAAATATGCGGGAACTTTTTTGTTGATAAATTCGCAATTTCCAGATTTTTTGGTTCTGGCAGTCAGTCAGAGAATGTGGAGTTTTATGATACTTATCCCCGTGAATGGATGGATCACTATGTTAAAAATCAATACTATGAGCACGATAAAGTTGTAGAGCTCAAGAACACACGGCTTCCGTTCAGCTGGAAAATAGATTCTCTTTTGGGAGAACTTACCCCCATTCAGAAACGTCTTTACCAAGAAGCTAGTGATTTTGGTATATGCAAAGGAATGGTTATTCCTATAATCCCACACAATAATGAGCAAAGACTTTTGGCAGTTTTGGATGTTGTTCATCCTCATCCTGATATGGTTCATACCTTAAGCGTAGCCTGCCAGCTTTATTGGGGAGTCAAAAGAAAACTTGATGCAAAACAAACGTTAAATTTGTTTACCACAAGAGAGAGAGAAGTGTTGTTCCTCAAATCTCAAGGCATGCCAATCAAGGTTGTTGCCGATAAGCTGATGATTTCGGAATCAACTGTTATCTTTCACGTTAAGAATGCACGCCATAAGCTAAAGGCAACATCAATCGACCACGCCCTCTACTTATTTGGAAGGGCAGTTGAACAATCCGAGTTTGCTGGTTCTAGAAAACCACAGCCACATTCGAGAAGCATCAGCGATGACAGAAAGACGGAATTCAAGCTTAAACAACTGCTCGCGGCTTAGAGTTTCTAGAGAGGGAGTAAGTTAGGCTCCCTCTTTTTTCTAGAAGGACCCCATTCTTGCATGTCTGTTTTCATTGAATCTAAACACAGTGTCATCATTTGCGTACATTGGTCCGGTGTAATACAAGATAGGATCATCAAAGTTATGCCCCAAATTTTTCAGCAGTTTTTCATAAGAAAATCGCAGAGGTGAATAAGCAGAAATGACAATAGACTCGTTGTTAATAGTGCAATTTTTTAAAGAAGATAACACGAGACCGCTCTGAGCTATTCGTTTTCCAAAAGCGGGATAAGTTATGCATAAAAAGGCTTCAACTTTGGCAACCTCCAAACCGAAATGAATATTGGCAGCAATAAGAGCAAGAAACACTTTTTGAGCATCTTTCCGGGTATAATTCTCATCGAAATTGTAATCAACTGCGAACCTACTCACCTCCCAATAACCAGGTCTTTTGAACTCTTTAAAGTTTGGCAAAACAAACTTAAAAGGCCCATCAAACATGCATCGGTTTGTCATCTCAATTAATCGGTGACAACCACGAATAACTCCCTGTTTATCTTTGTAAACAATATAATAAGCGTCCTTCTCATCATACTCGTCTTTTTCCATACCATCCTCACTCTTCACGTCCCAATTGAGCGACTGGCGAAATACTCTATCTCGTAATCGATACATATTATCAAGATCTTGGCGGTGACATGCGTAATTACTCGGATCAATAAGGTATAACATAATGGCTTTCCCCTTTTTTAACTCGCGTTTAACATGCCACATGTATTGTATTTTTATTTTACTAATTCAAGTTGAAAAAATATAAATAATTAAATTTATTTCAATTAACCTATTATATAATAAATCTTATAACTAAACACTATAATATAAACTAATTTGTTAGGTTTGATAAGCGAAAAAATTAATGCCTCTTATTTTTTAGCCTAATAGTTTCCGTCTCAAGAATTTTAAGCTATATTGAGGAAAGATCGGCTTTTGGCACATAAAGAGTAGAGAGATATGGCAGGACATTCACAATTTAAAAACATTATGCATCGTAAAGGCGCGCAAGACGCAAAACGGGCGCGTAAGTTTGCAAAAATTGCCCGTGAAATCATGGTTTCAGCGAGATCTGGTTTACCTGATCCACACGCTAACCCGCGCTTAAGAGCCGCTTTGGCTTCTGCTCGTGCCGCTAACATGCCAAATGACAACGTCGACCGTGCAATGAAACGCGCACTTGGTGGTGACGATGGAACCGTTTACGAAGAAGTTCGATACGAAGGTTACGGTCCAGGAGGAGTCGCTATCATTGTTGAAGGTTTGACTGACAATCGTAACCGCACAGCCTCTGATGTTCGCTCCAACTTTACGAAACACGGTGGTAATCTTGGCGAAACAGGCAGCGTTGCTTTTATGTTTGAGCGTTTAGGCTTGCTCCATTTTGACTCGACCAAATTTGATTTTGATAAAGTTTTTGAAGCTGCAGTCGAAGCCGGTGCCGATAACGTTGAAACCATCGAAGAAATGCACGAAATCACGTGTTCTATGGATTCTTTTGCCTCTGTTCGTGATCAACTGCACGAAACATTAGGAGATCCAATTGAGGCAAAGATCTTTTGGAAACCCTTAAACACCATTGCGTGTGATGAAGACACGGCTCGCACTTTAATTAAGCTAATAGATATCTTAGAAGACAATGATGATGTGCAACATGTATATGCCAACTTTGAAGTCAGCGATGAGATCGTTCATAAGTTATCGGCTTGATTAATACTGTCATTCCAGGGGCTCCACACTGTCATCCCCGGACTCCACACTATCATCCTCGGGCTCCACACTGATCCTTGCACCCACACATTGTCATCCTCGGACTTGTTCCGAGGATCTTAAGATTCTCGCAATAAATGCGAGAATGACAGTGTCAGAGAGGTGATTACTGTCATTCACTCCCAATATTAACTTTATTTTTATTCTTTTCTCCTTATAATGACTTTATCTTTAAACACTCGTAGTTGATTTGTAATAATGAAAACGCTTCTCTCTTTTTTACTGTTAATCTTTCTGTTGTCTGAAAATTCCTTTGCTGTGTTTGACGATGGTCTTGTAGCAAAGGCAAAAGGATTAACGAGCAAGCATTATGTGATTGATGGCGAGGAAATCTCAACAGCCGTCCAGACATTGAACTTTCTTGGTTATCAATTACAAAAAACAGATAACGCAGATACAGCCAAAAACTTTGCTGATACTATAATAGGTATTGTCAGCACAGGTGAGGGTGTTGGTGGTCTTCGTACAGCCGCCTCCAGACGTCCAATGATGAACAAACCAGAAAGAGAATTAACTATCAGTGCTTTAACAAAAGCCGTTGAATATTTGCAACTCAAAGGGCTCTTCGATGAGGCGAATTTAACAGCCCGAATTCTTGAAATGTTCGGGAGAATTGGTCCAGAAGAGCCTGTTAAAAAACATGCAGCTATCGTTTCATCTTTGATGTATGGTGCCCATGCAAAAGCAGTAGGAATCGCTGATTTTATTTCTGCAAAAATGGACTGGATTTCTAGATTACCTCATGGTATCCGTGCGCTTCTTGTGGATGATACCCATTGGAGACATGTCACTACCTATATACTTCAAGATCTTCAGAGATATAATGAGATTGAATGGCAGAGTGTACAGGAAAAATACACAAGAGAATCTGAAAGCGACAAAGCCATATATGGAACTTCTGGACCCTTCGTCAATTATTCTGCAGGCATAACGGTACCTGCAGATTTAATGTCGCCGGAGACAGAAGCGTTAATCGATAGTCTTGAAAAAACTTATGTTCCTGCCAAAGCTATTGCCTTAATGAAGGTTTTACAAAGATGTTTAATGGACGCACCTTTAAAATCTATGAGAGCTGCAGAACGTAATCGAGCTATCCGTGCTATCGTTGCCATTGAGAAATTTAGATTATTGGAAGTAACAGCTGGTGGGTTCGATAAAATGGATCCTACTGCTTTGGAATATAAAGACGGTAGCAAAGATCCAGAAAACCAAGCGATCCTAATGACTTTGGTCAGTACTGTTGATAATTACCTTTATCATCCAAGCGCTACTTTAGAAGATCTAAAATATCTTTTTAACCATCAGATAAATGACTCGTTATGGCCAGAAACAGTGCGTACTAAAGCAAAAACACTTGCCGTTGATGAGATTATTAACCCAGAATTAATTACAGCTATTGATGCGACTAAGGTTGCTATTAATCAAAGGCAACGTATTGTTTTGGATCAACTGCTAGCAAAACAACAACTGATCTTTCAAGGTGTACCTGAGTTTGATTTTGCATCAGGAACCTTTAGAGTTTCTCACAGATTTCTTCATTTTATTAAATCTTTTGGTAACGGTCAGTGCGGATATTATAGTGCGCGTTATCTGAACGGAAAAAGTGAGTATACCAAGAAAATTGTTGATAACTTAGAGGATCCAGAAATACGCCGTTTGGCCGCAAAGTTACTGTTCATTGGAAGAATGCCATCTTCTGTTCTTGCAAAACGAGATATCATCGCCCAAATTCCTGATATTGATAGAATTGTTCGAGCAATTAATGAAGCTAAGGAGGATACGGTACGAGAGCAAGGATATAGAGAGTTAGCTAAATTAATTGGTCAACCTGTTGTGTCTGCAGGTGGTTTGACAAAAGAAAAATGGGAAAATGACGCTAAAAAGGAGGCCAAAGATAAGATAATAGAAGATAATGCAGCATTCATAGAAACTAAAGTCAAAAAAGCATTAGATGAGAGTGCGGTAGTTATACAAGTAGAAGCTGAAGAAATGGCCAGAAAGATAGAAAAAGCTGAAATTAGCAGAATATTAGAAGAGAACAAATTAATTATAGAAGCTGAAGCTAAAGAAATATTTAAAAATAAACAAAGGGATGATCTGAATAAAAGATTAAAATTAATGGGGAAAGATTTGCACTTTGTTCTAAAAGGAAAAGATCTTCCAGTCTATTTGCCACATGTATATGGGATCATGGAAAGATTAGATGCTCTTAAGCAGCAACAAGGTGAAGAAAGAAAAAAGTGGCCAGAAACTCTTTCTGGTGCGGCTATAGACGAGGTGCAAGAACTTGATAGTCGATATGAACTTCGAAGTGAGCTTCTGTTTGATGAACTGACTCGACTAATTGATCCGACATCAGAAGATTTAAAGGAAAAAGTTCTCGCAGAAATTGACAAAATTGATGATGGAGGTTACTTGGAAATGGGTTCTAACGCTGAATGGATGGACCAAAAGTTTACTTTCCCATTGGTCACATCTTTGCTTAATAACGATGATATTTATGTTTGGATCGACACAGCTAAAAAAACATTCCATCGTAGCATTTATGAAAACAGAGGTACTTCTCTGGTTAATTTTGTAAGTGCGCGAGCATTAGTCGCAGATTCACAACCTCGACGTATCCATATGTACAATACTGATGGGCAAGGTCACTATGATAAATGGGTCGAAGCCGATGATGTTTTCGATTTAGCGCATGCCTTAAGACATAAAAAATTAATGGGGCTTTCGGATACGGCCCCTCCTAGTTTTTCCCCTTCCTCTGCAATGGATGATGCATCGTCACCATCTCTAAAAGATGATCGGGCAATACGTGGGTATAGATCTGTGTAGTGGCAATATCTGCGTGTCCCAACAGTTTTTGAATCACTAATAAATCAGCGCCACCTTTTAACAAATGCGTTGCAAAAGCGTGTCTTAAAACATGCGGGGAAATGCGTGTTGGATCCATGCCTGCGTCGATGGCTTGTTGTTTTAAAAGCTGCCCAAACCCCTGTCTGGTCAGATGCCCTTGTTGGCTTGCCGACGGAAATAACCACTCAGAGCTCTTAGGCCCGCATTTAGCCAAAAAATAAACGCGAATTTTCAAATATTTCTGCAAAGCATCCATAGCGGGTGGATTCAGGGGAACCAAACGTTCTTTGCCCCCTTTACCTTTGATCAACAACATATTTTGCAAACTTTTTCGCATTGGATCAGCAATCAAGCTTCTAAGGGGCAATCCAACCAATTCACTCACCCGCAGGCCACTTGCATAGAGCAATTCTGAAAGCGCTTTGAGCCGAATGCATTCTGGTTTATCAGTATTGGTGATGGATTGTAAAAGCTGCTCTATTTCGTCTTCTGAAAGAATTTTTGGTATGGATCGTTGCTGACGCAAAACGGAAAGCTGAGATGCTGGATTTGTTTTGCATAAATCTTCAGAGACTAAGAACCGATAAAACTGCCTGAGGGCTGAAATACGTCTTGAGATGGTTGAAGGATGCATTTGTCTTTGAGACAAATTTTCAATGTACTTGTAGAGATCATCTGTGGATACGTTTAGGACGGGATCCCTTTTAGTGTCATTCTCGCAAATATTCCGAGAATCTCTAGATCCTCGGAACAAGTCCGAGGATGACGATGGGGAGTCCGAGGATAATAATCTAGAGTCCGAGGGTAAATTGAGGCTTAAAAAAGCTTCATAATCTTTAAGGTCTCGCAAATAAGAGGAGAGCGTATTAGAAGCCGCCCCTCTTTCTGCTGCCAACATTTCAAGAAATTGTTCAAAATGACGGTTGTTCATGAGGTTCTTTTCTTGCTGTGCAAACTGTCATCCTCGGATTTATTCCGAGGATCTTTTGAAGTCTGTTAACAGTAGTCCTGAGATCCTCGGGTCAAGCCCGAGGATGACAGTGTGGGTAAAGAATGACAGTCACTATGCCTTTTTCTTAAACCTTTGACCAGCTGGCTTGTCATTATTAAAAGGTCTTTTGGTGCTTGAGTTCGCTGGCTTACCAGAAAAAGCCCCTTCTTTCGGTTTTCTAAATCCTTCAGATTTAAACCCTTCGGATCTGGAAGCTTCAGATCTAGAGCCTTCACGCTTGAAGTTGGATTCGCTGCGTTGCCCGCCTTCACTACGACCTTCTGTTGGTCTAGAATAAGGTCTTCTCTCTGAAGATCCTTCAGATCTAGGGCCTTCGTCTCTTCTTGGCGCTCTTTTAAATCCTTCAGAAGATTTAAATCCTGCATCAGATCTAAAACCACCTTCACGCTTGAAGCTGGATTCGCTGCGTTGCCCGCCTTCACTACGACCTTCCGTTGGCCTGGAATAAGGTCTTCTCTCTGAAGATCCCTCAGACCTAAAGCCACCTTCGCGTTTAAAGTTGGACTCGCTGCGTTGTCCGCCTTCACTGCGACCTTCCGTTGGTCTAGAGTAAGGCCTTCTCTCTGAAGATCCTTCAGATCTAAAACCACCTTCGCGTTTAAAGTTAGATTCACTGCGTTGTCCGCCTTCACTGCGACCTTCTGTTGGTCTGGAATTGCCATAAGCTCTTCTCTCCGAAGACCCTTCAGATCTAGAACCTTCGTCTCTACGAGGAGTCCACTCTTTTTTCTTGCCAAAAGATCCAGCTCCTGCTGATTTGGATGGAAACCTACCTCTTGGAGCTGGTTTCCGACCGCTTGGTGCAGACGGAGCAGAGTTTGAACTTTCTGGCAGACCAAGTTCTTTGTTGTCCAAAATCGTTAAACGCATCTTAATAAGAGTTTCTATGCTGCGCAGCTGACTTTTTTCTTCACTGGCACAAAAAGTAATCGCTGTTCCAGAAGCGCCTGCGCGACCCGTACGTCCAATGCGATGCACATAGTTTTCGGCAATATTCGGCAAGTCATAGTTAATCACATGAGTAACACCATCAACGTCAATGCCGCGTGCTGCAACATCAGTTGCGACTAAAACATCAAAACTGCCACGTTTGAAACTATCTAAAATCCGACGGCGGACAGATTGTTTTTTGTCACCATGAATTGCATCAGATGAAATTTGCATCTTGTCTAAATGTTCAACAATGCGATCAGCGCCATGCTTTGTCGCGCTAAATACAATTCCGCGCTTAAAATCTACGCCTTGAAAAATAGTATTGAGAGCGGTTGATTTGTTCTTGCGATCGATAAACAAAACCTGTTGCGTCACATTTTCAGCTGTAGAAGAAACGGTTGATAATGTTAATTTTTCAGGATTGACCAAAATGGCATCTGCCAATTTAGCAATGGCTTGAGGCATCGTTGCAGAAAAGAGAATGTTTTGTCTTTTAGCAGGAAGCTCAGCAATAATCTTTTGAAGTTCTTTAAAAAAGCCCATATCAAACATTTGATCGGCTTCGTCAATCACAAAAATCTCAACTTGCTTTAAAGAAATAATCCCTTGTTTAACAAGATCAAGCAAGCGACCTGGCGTTGCGACCAAGATATCAACACCTCTGGCAACAGATTGAATTTGGGTGCGATAAGAAACACCGCCAAAAATAGTGGCTTGCGTTAATCCCATTGCACGACCGTATGTTCTGAAACTGTCGCCAATTTGTGAAGCTAATTCACGTGTTGGTGATAGAATCAACGCTTTAATGATGCGACGAGAATGAGCAGGTCTTTCTTGGGTAAATAGCTTTTGCAAAATAGGCAGAGCAAATGCGGCGGTTTTTCCTGTTCCTGTGCGCGCACAACCAAGAAGATCTCTTCCTTCTAATAAAAAGGGGATCGCTTGAGCTTGAACAGGCGTTGGTGTGTGATAGTCTTGTTCGATCAAATTTTGGAGAATAGGAGCAACAAGTTTTAGGTCATTAAATGTAAGCAATTTATTTATTCCTTTAGGACATAATAGGTTGAAATGATTGTGTTCTTAAGTGTTTCAGTAATGACACTATCAGGACTTAAAACCATTTCAGGTAAACCGATTGTCACTAAACAAAGAAACAAAACCCTTGTAATTATCAAGGGAAAGACTTTTGAAAAGAGGTCTTCCCCTACATATCTACTCTTTCATTGATATAATTACCAGTATTAAATTATAGAAGTGTGATTTTAGTCACAAAAAGAAGCAATATTCAGGCGGTTCTAGATCCTCGGAACAAGTCCGAGGATCTTTTAGACTCAGTTGAATGAAAAACAAACTCATAAAAATTTTATTTGTTGTGGTTTTCTTCATTTCTTCATTGCGAATTTGTCAAACATTTGCTTACAATAATTTTAGACAATTTTTATCTGATCCGATTTAACAATGGTGATTAGGTAAAATTGAGAGATTTTTAGGAAAGGTTAAAGGAAATGAAAAAGATTCTATTATCAACGGGTTTAATATTAGCACTGTCAGTTTCAACAAGCATTGCTGCAACAACTCCAACAACAGGAACAACACTTGTTGCGACATCTTCTGGTAACATGGCGAAACATGACACTGCCAAAGTTGCTCATAAGCAAATAATGAGCAAGGAAGCTTGGCTTTCAAAGATTGCTGTTAAAAGAGATAAAGTTGTAGCTGCTGCTGCAAAATTAGCCGCTGGAACTGAGAAAGAACTTGTTGATGCTGCTTTGGCACGTGCAGACCGTTGGGTTAAGACAATCACAGGTTATACAGACTCAGGCACAAGCTATGGTCGTTCAGCTGTAAGAGCAATGAACGAGTTGGGCTTTGCTCAATCAGTAGCGCATCACAAAGACTCCTATCCAACAGAGAATATAGCTAGAATCATGGCTAAGTTTGATGAAATGAAAGCGAAAGCTGCAACTCTGACGGGTGATATGAAATCAGCTGCTGACACCATGATCGCGAACACACAAAGTGTTGCAGATGATTTGGCTAAACATAAAGAGACGGGATTTATGTCTCAATTAGTCAATGGTCTTCATAAAGAAGTTTGGGCATTAAAGCGTTTTATGCACATGGCAGCTCGTAAAGAGGCAGCTGCAAAAACAATGATGCCAACAGCAACACCTGCTACTGCAATGACACCAACTACTGAAAAGCCAAAAGCTAAATTATAAGTTGAACTAAAAAGTTTTAACTGACAAAAGGCCCCTTAATATAAATTTAAGGGGCCTTTTTGTTATCCCATACAACTTCCCTCTTGTTCATCTGAAACGAGAAGCTTTAAGATTGTGATTAAATTAATTCAATCTTTAGGTGTTTTTATGTCTTCTTCTAATGCTTCTGCTGTTGCTCCCAGTGAAGACTTAAAACAAACGCCTCTCCATGAGTGGCATAAAAAGCAAGGAGCCAGAATGGTTCCCTTCGCTGGATATGAGATGCCCGTTCAGTATCCAAGCGGTATTATCACAGAACATAACCACACACGCGAAAAAGCTGGTCTGTTTGATATCTCCCATATGGGTGTTGTCAAAATAACAGAAGATCCGGATTATATTTGGGTTTTAGAAAGATTAATCCCAATAGACATTAAGGAAATGACTATTGGTCAAATGCGCTATGGTTTGTTGCTCTCTGAAGAAGGGTGCATTCTTGATGATTTGATCGTTACTAAATTTGAAAAATACTTTTTAATCGTCGTAAATGCCGGTTGTAAAGATCAAGATCACGAGTATATGGAACGGTTTTTGAGAGCAGAATTGTTCGAAGAAACAGCACTTCTTGCTTTACAGGGACCAAAAGCACGACAAGTGATGAAAAAGATCTGTGAACCTGCATCCAATCTTTCATTTATGACGATGGGTCAGTATCAAATTTTGGGTCAAGACGCCTATGTCAGCTGCAGTGGTTACACAGGCGAAGATGGCTTTGAGATTATCATTCCAGCCAGCATTGCTGAAGAATTGGCTGATCTACTGCTAACGTTTGAGGAGGTTAAACCTATTGGTTTGGGCGCCAGAGATTCACTTCGATTAGAGGCAGGTTTATGTCTTTATGGCCATGATATTGATGCCACAAAAACGCCAGTGACAGCAAGCTTGACGTGGTCACTTGGCAAACGTCGCCGAACGGGCGGTGACTTTGTAGGAGATGAACTTATTTTAGAGCAATTAAACAATGGTGTGCCTTCTAAGAGGGTGGGATTAAAAGGTTTAGGGAAAGCAATCGCTCGAGAGGGCGCTAAAATTCTGAGTGATAAAGGCCAAGAAATAGGCATTATCACCAGTGGTGTTCCAAGCCCAACCCTTGGTTATCCGATTGCAATGGGGTATATCAATACAGATCAGTCCACAATTGGAACTCAGGTGCAGATTGATATTCGAGGGCAAAATCACCCATTTGAGATCATTAAAATGCCCTTCGTTCAACAAAACTATTACAGAGGATAAATAAAAAAATGAAAAAATATACAGATCAACATGAATGGGTAAAACTAGAGGGAAATATTGCCGTTGTTGGAATTTCAGACTTCGCTCAATGTCAATTAGGGGATGTGGTGTTTGTGGATTTACCAAGCGTTGGAAGGATTTTAAAGCAACGTCAAGAAGCAGCTGTGGTTGAATCTGTAAAAGCGGCCAGTGAGGTTTATGCGCCTATATCGGGGGAAGTAGTTGAAGTAAACGAAGCCTTGCGCAGTCAGCCTGATTTGATCAATACAGCCGCTGAAAGTGAAGGTTGGTTTTTTAAATTAAAGCCTACGAATCTGAGCGAGATAGATGCTTTGATGGACGAGAGTTCCTACAAAGCCTTTGCGATGTAATTTTTTATTCTTTATCTCATGAAAATATGATTTATACTCTTCGACTATGGAGGGGTGTCAGAGTGGTCGAATGTGACGGTCTCGAAAACCGTTGTACGTGCAAACGTACCGTGGGTTCGAATCCCACCCCCTCCGCCATTTTGTCGTTCGATAAAATTCAATAAATCAGGGATTGTATATTGAGGAATTCTAAAATGCACTCTTGGCCCTTCCCTCTTAAGCCCGGTGATGTCATTGAAGTCATTGCCCCCTCCTTTGGGTTTCAGCCAGACATTGTTGAAGCTATTAAGTCTGTGACAGACTCTTGGGGTATTAAAGCGCGTATTCCAGACACTCTTTTTGGGGATGATTTATTGTGTGCTAATTCCGATAAGATGCGCTTCCAACATCTAAAAAATGCCTTATATGCCGAGGACAGTCGTTACATTTGGGTTCTGCGTGGTGGGTATGGTGTCACTCGATTACTATCGATGCTGAATGAATTAGATCCGCCAACAACACCAAAGATTTTGATTGGTTTTAGTGATATTACAGCTTTGCATATCTTTCTAAACCAAAAATGGGGATGGCCCACGTTACATAGCTGCGGAGCAAGACAAATAGCTCAGCAAAAAGTCAGTGCTGAATCAGGTAATCTTTTAAAAAGCATTTTATTTGGAGATCAAAAAGAAGAGCTTTCTTATTCCCTAAAACCTCTAAACGCCTCAGCCAAAGAAGCTCAATCTATTCAAACATTAATCGCTGGTGGAAATTTGTGTTTGGTTCAAAATAGTCTTGGCACTTTTTGGCAATTGAATGGAAAAGATAAGATTATCCTTTTAGAAGACGTGGACGAAAAAGGTTATAGAATAGATCGATCTCTTAATCATTTAAATCAAGCTGGCCTTTTTGCTGATGCAAAAGCGGTTTTATTGGGTGATTTTACAGGTGGCAAAGAAGACGATGGCACATCTTTGGTTGAGCCTGTTATTGATCGATTTGCCAATTCTCTTTCGATACCCGTTTTAAAGATCGAAGGAGTTGGTCATGGTTTTGTAAATTTACCCCTGCCACTTGGGTTTCCAGTTACTTTGAAAACTGGGACAAACGCAGAATTATCATTTCATTTTTAATATGCAACGACCATCCAACATAGACTTTCTTATTTTGGCAGGCCCAACGGCTAGTGGTAAATCTCATCTCGCCCTCGAGCTTGCTAAAGCATGGGACGGTGAAATTATTAATGCTGACAGCATGCAAGTTTACAAAGATCTGTCTATACTAACAGCTCGCCCTCAATCCTGTGAACAGATTGTGCCTCATCATTTGTATGGTGTTCTTGAAGCATATGAAAATGGTTCTGCTGCTTGGTGGGTTGAACAGACTTGCAGCATCATAAAAGACTGTATTGCTCGCGGACGTTTTCCCATTGTGGTCGGCGGAACAGGTTTTTATTTGCTTGCCCTAACCAAAGGCTTATCGTCCATTCCTGACGTGAATCCATCCATTCGAGAACAAGTTAGAAAACAATCTATTGAACACACAAACGATTTTTCTGAATTCGTTTACAACTTGGATCCCCTCACACGGTCTATACGCCCAACAGACACACAACGACTTTCACGTGCGTTAGAAGTTTTTCTGCAAACGGGCATCTCTTTGATAACCTGGCAACAGGTCGAGCCCACACCCGCACATTCTTATCGTTATGAATATGTAGTCATCGAATCAGAGCGAATTCATCTGTACGATGCAATTAACAAGAGATTTCAATTGATGATTGAAAACGGCGCCTTTGAAGAGGTTAAAAAATTAGTTCAATTAGACCTTTCTCCGACTTGCCCTGTCATGAAGGCAATAGGCGTCCCTGAGATTATAGCTTATCTTGAAGGCAACTTAACCTTGCAAGAAACCATTGAACAAGCACAAAAAAATACGCGCCGATACGCAAAACGTCAAACAACTTGGTTTAAACATCAGGTCATGAAAAAGATAGTGATTTACAAACCTGATATGTCTACACTGATCGCAGAACTTCATAATTCATAGAAACTATCCAAACGTCATGACACCGGTAAGAGTTCTCATTCTCTCGTTCGCGTTTTTATCTGCCGTTGGAATTTTCACCTGGTCTCATCTCCGCTCACCCGCAATTACCACAGAAACGTATACAGCAGAAGAACTTCTTTCCCTGCCAGGTGATGGCGACTATGATAAAAACTTAGCGAAATTGGTTGATTACCAACCAGAACCAACAGCTCCTTATTTCCATGCGCCTTGTCCTGTTTCAGGAAAAATCAGAAAAGACATTGTGTCCCGTTTTCAACTTATTGGATTTGAAAATGAACGAAACAAACGGCAATGGCAGCACATTTTAGAGACGATGAATGATAAAAGAGACATTGAGTCTTTTAAAAAGAATGTTCGTAACTTTATCTTGGTGCTCTTGAAAATACAAACAGAGGGAAGCCATCATTTGTTCGGAGCTGCGGAAGGTGGTGATTTAGCCGCTTATGCACGCGTTGCCATATGTGATGAAGTTGCCATTGCTCATCATCATATCAAAGATGGAATTGACCCAAACATTGGTCAAGACTATATTGATAATCCCAATTTAGACATTAGCAAACAGGATCGTATTCTGTTTGAAACTTTATATCGTTCCTGTCGCATGACCATTTCAAATGCTTTTCGTTATACGCCCTGCGCACTTACACGCGTTAGTTTCTACCCAACAGAACAAGATTGGTCGCTTATTTTGTATGCTCTAAAAATAGACAAAAAGCGGCCAAACGAAATTGTATGTACCTATAAAAGTCGTTAATGAAGAAATCCGAGAAGCGAGGAAACAATGGATTGGGATAGATTAAGAGTCTTCCACACAGTTGCAGAAATAAGAAACTTGACACATGCAGGCCATGCTCTAAATCTGAGTCAGTCAGCAGTGAGCAGGCAGATTAGTGCTCTAGAAGCAGAGCTTTCTATGCCTCTGTTTAACCGTCATGCACGAGGCCTTGTGTTAACAGCAGAAGGAGAGCTCCTTTTCAAAACAACACGCAGTATTTTTGCGCAATTAAATGCAACAACAGCACAACTTGCAGAAAGCACAAATAGTTTAAAAGGAACATTAAAAGTATCAACCAGTGTTGCTTTGGGGTCAGTCTGGCTTGCCCCTCGTCTCCCACGGTTTTTTAAAAAGTGCCCAGATCTTAATATCCAGCTTCTGTTAACAGATGATGAAGTCGACTTCACAATGCGGGAAGCCGACATTGCGATTCGCTTTGGTAAGGGTGAAATTGATAAAAATTTGGTTCAAGAACCTTTGTTTCAGTACCATTTACGCATCTATGGCAGTTCTCAGTATTTTGAAACTTTTGGGATTCCCAAAACACCAGAAGATATGGATCATCATCGATTGATTGTTTTTGGCACTCACTCGATTGCGCCTGTTGAAAACGTCAACTGGATTTTAAGATTAGGAGCAAAAACAGGCGTCATCAGGCAGCCATTTTTGATGTTAAACAATGCTTATGGAATTCTGCAAAGCGTTAAGAATGGTCTTGGAATTGCAAGCCTTGCTGACTATGTTGCTCATGACCACAGCGAACTAATCCCCATTTTGCCAAAACTAAAATACCCGCAAATTGAAGCTTATCTTGTTTATCCAAAACAGCTTGCCGATTCAAAACGCATCGAAGCCTTTCGAGATTTTTTAAGAAAAGAGCTTCATCTAAAAGAGCAAGGAACGAAATAGGATTGTAACGTCTGGGGATTTACTTGGATGTAAGTCAATGAGTTGCGACCCTCGCATCGCAGGACAACCCCATTAAAAAACAGAAAACGTTTTTTGGATTTTGTTAAGATTTTTGGAGTAAATTTTTCAGATTTCAGACATAGTTGACCGTCTGATGGGCCTCCGTACGACCCGAAAAGTGCTTTGCCTCCGCCTCCTCACGCCACTAGACAACACTCACCCGACCTCTTGTTGAAGCGTTTTAAAAACGTCAAATCAAAAGTTATCAGTGCTTTTCAGCACCTCAAAAAATGTATACGATCGAATCGTACGGTTCAATTGCATACACTGCTAGGCCCCGAGGGAAAGGAAGCAAACCCCTTAAGGTTCACTCGGAGTTGCCCACCAGCCACACCTAGCCGATGTCTCCACCATAAACGCGCCCTCATGATGTTAAATTAGCATTAAAAAGTTAATATCTCATTAAAAAACCAACAATAGTTACCATCAAATGAAAAACGTTGTTTTCTAATGAGTTGCGACCCTCGCATCGCCTTCCACCACACGGCTTTCATGGACCACATAGCTTTGATTTGGTTTTAAAGAAACGAGATGGTGCGGCGAATCTTCGGTGGTAAAGATAATTTCATCAGCACTGACGTCTTTGACTGACAATCCAGGAAAGGAGTTTTTCGGCCCCACTATTTGATCGTTGATCCAAAGCGTCCATTTATCAGGATGAAAAAACATAATGGCTGATAAAAACAAATTAACGTGCTTTAACGTTTCTGGGTCTTGAAGAAAAGTTTCAGGTTTCTTGAGCCCCAAGGCTTGCTGTAAAGCTTCTTGTTCCTCAGGATTAAGCATAAACGATGGATTCTCTTCTTCACCAACTGCGGAAAAAGAAACAAGAGCACAAAGAAGAATAAGGATTCTAATCACTCTAAGAAGAGCCAGTTGATGGCGCGCCCAGATGTGTCCAATCCAACTCAATTTTACCTTCAAATAAACTCGCTGATTTCCCAGCCGAAACATTGTTTAGAACTTCGGCCGTCAGGGCTGCCGTGCGCTTTAAATTAAAAGATCTAATAGAAACCATACCAGGAAGCTCTTGCTGAACTTTCTCAAGGAATTGATAAAATTGCTTATCCTGCAGAACTTTAATTTCAATAGACATTGGCATCTTCCACAAATTCAGTTCACGCGATTCAATCTGATCCGTTCCAAACTGTGTAGTTAAAGTCTGAATCTTATAGGCTTTTTGCCATTTTTGCAGGCGTGATTTTATATCATCAGGGGTCGCTGTCTGATCAAAATGTTTACGCTTAAATTCAGAAAATTGCTCAGGAGTTTGATGGATCGCTTTTTCATACTCCTGAACGATGACTTGACTGTCTTGGAGTGTGATTAATTTTTCTCGAGCAAGATTTGATTCCAGGTAATGAGAGTCAAATCCATTTTTGTTTGTAAAGAAAAACAAAGCCGCTAAACATGTTAAGAGCAATAGACTGCCTGTAACCCCCCCAGTCACTGGATGACGCCAAACACTGATATTAAAACTCAACTTTTGTTGCTTTTTCATCATACCCATTCTACTTGTAAGAAATATTGATGTTCAAGATGCCTTTTTGATTTGAAGGAGGCCATTCAATGTGAGCAGATGGACAGGCTTTGTTCACAGCTTTTTCTATCTTTTGTTGATAACTTTCAAAAGCCGTTTGTTTTTTATTTTTCTTATGACGCGCTTCAAGCGTCTTAGCATCTGTTGAAAGCGTTATTTTCAAATTATAAGTCAGAGTAGGCGTATCGATTCCTTGCCATTTCAGTTCCGTTGCAACAGCTTCTGGTGTTATTGGCAACGTTAATGTCTTAAGCATAGGCAGGGGACTTTTTATATTTTTTTCTTTGTAAAACTGGAATAGACGTGCCGACACAAGCTTCTTATCTCCATTGACGGGGATAGCATGTTGAGTCAACTGATTTTCAAGAAGTCCAAAATGGCGGTTCTGATTAAAGGATTTTAAAGAAAAAACGATCCCCATCAGCATAAACAAAAAGAAAAGGGGAACACAAATTTGAACGACTAGTTGAGGGAGAGAAAATGCTAACCGTTGAAGTTTGAATTCTGGTAACTCAAAACTAGAATTTTGCCCAAAAGTAAAAGGTAAGAAATTCAAATCCCATGATTTTATCCAAGACCAAAGAGTGAATGGCTCCATGGTTAGATTTCCTGGCTGAATATTTTCGGGTAAATAAAGAACATCAGCATGAATAACAGACGTCAGATTAAGCTTTTCCGCGCAACCACTTTGAATGATGGTGACAGGCTCACCTTCTTGATAACCATTACGGTGGAGATAACGAAGTGTTGATGTAATTTCCTTGCCAAGCTCATTATCGCTCGTTGCACTTGAATTAATCAAGCTTTGCCGACTAAGGATAATGGCTTCATCTTGACAGACCATAAGTTGCCATTGCTGATTTTCTTGACAGAGAAGAATAAGCGTCCATTTAGCAATGTCTTTGTCAGGGTATTTTTCTTTGGCTAATTTTAAAATTTTTTCACACACAAGCATGGGCCACATATGCAAGCCCGCTATGGGATTACTCTTTTGACTCAAAAAAGTGATCAGATTCCGAAGCGGACCACTTGGGCGAACACCCATCAGTAAATAGCGATAAGGATCTTCTTCACAAGGGGTACGAATTTTTTGAGTCCAATCACTTGAAGTGAACTCACCTAATTTTACTTGTTTTAAAAGAGAAGAACGATCCCACCATTTTACATTCTTAAGAGAAATAAGCCGGAAATCAACTTCTCCCCCTTGAAGAATAAGTCGAATCGGGTAATCAGGAAACTTAAGCAGATAATTTGAAATTGATTCTTTAGCTTCATCAGCCAAACTTAAAATTGTCTGCTCAACCATTTCATGGTTGGTGTAGCGAATAATGGAAAGAGTTTGCCCACGAACAACAAAAGTCAAATAAGAAGCAGGATATCTTTCTTTAATACGCGCCCACAGAAATGTCGAAAATTCTTTGACTTCAAGCACACAACGGTAAACCCATTCTTTGATGGGCTTTATGTTGGATGTGCGAATACTATAGGTCAAAGACTGCCAAATTGTCATAAAGCGGTACCACCGTTGCTGCTACAATCCACATCATTATTATACCCATGATAATGAGCAAAAATGGCTCCGTCCAGGCTAATAGTGCTTGAAGTTGCCTAAGTGTATTTCTTTTTTCAAATTCGGCCGTTTCTTTCAAGAGAATTGAAAGATTACCCGATTCTTCACCCAATTGAATAAGCCGAATAACAAGGGGTTTAAACATTTTTGTGTCAAGACAAGCGTGCGAGAGAAGATACCCTTTTTTAATTGATACTGGGATTGCGATTAATTTTTTCCGTATAGGTAAAAGAGGAATTGTTTCAGCTGATTTTTCGATACTTGAGATAAGTTCAAGTTTTTGCCCCAAAAGCAAAGACAAACTGTGAATGAAATCAGTTATAATCAGCCGCTTTTTTAACAGACCCAATCCTGGAATTAAAAGATAAAGTTTTTGCCACAATTCGCGAAACTTAAGGGAGATTCTGCATGAAACAATGCCCATGAAAATTATGCCTGTTAGAATGAGAAAACTTATGGAGCCGTAGTTCTGCAGATAATGGCATAAGCTTACAAGAGATTTAAGAGCCAATGGTGTATCGTTTACGTTCAAAATCTGAAGAAAATCTTGAAGATGAGGGGTAACAAAAACAGCCATAAACCCAATCAAGCCTATTAATAACGCAAACAACATCATTGGATAACGCAAAGAAGATTTAAGTTGCTGTTGGTGGGTCTGTTTCCATTTCAGATGCGTTTCAAGATCCTGAAAAGCCTGACTTAAATCACCCGTTTTTTCAGCGATGTTTAGACATTGGATAAAAATAGAGTCAAAAACTCTTGGATGTTTTGCGCAAGCATCAGATAGCAAGGAGCCTTGAATAATGCTTTCATGAAGTTTGTATAAAATAACTTTAAAAGATCTAGAAGGTGTCGTTGTGGCTAAAGCCAACATTGACTCTGGTAGAGGCATCTTTACTTTATGAAGTTGATCCATATGGATACAAAAATCAATCAACGTATCAAGGGATATCTTTTTTGAGAAGATAGATAGATTAGAGTTTGTGTTAATAATCCGGCTAGACAGCAGCCGAAGTTGATGCTGGCTGAGATGCTGATAGAGATCCTTTACAGACGCACCAAACCAATCCCCTGTTTGAGAGTGTCCGTGTTTGGTTAAAGCATGATAATGAAAAAGAGGCATATGTAATTAGAGCATGCCAAAGAAAGGGGAACAAGAGGGAGATTTTTTGAAGACAACTATACCCAAGACATTATCAAGATCTCTGGATTGCCACGTCGCTATGCTCCTCGCAATGACGCCCCGCCGTCATCGCGAGCGAAGCGTGGCGATCCAGAAAACAGGCATTTTCATTTCCTTGGGTATACATTTGAGTTGAAAATAAATAAAAATATGCTATGTGTTAAGAAACACTTTTAATTTTACGCGTACTTCAATGAAAAAGAAATTTTTATTCATATTTTTTGTGTTTTTCTTTCTAGAAAATCCCATCTACTCAGCAACGCAGCCTATTGAAGAAGGAGTTTTCACTGCTCTTGGCGCACACATAAAAGCCCTTTCAAAACGTAAACAGTCAAAACTACACGTGTCTTTAGAGCCTGCGGAACAATCTCTTTTTTCTGAAAAGTCGAGCGTTCTCTTGTCAGGTGTTCAAAGAAAGCTTTGTAAAACTCGAGAAGATCTAGATAGTTATGTATGTTCAAGAACTTTGTTAAGAGAGCAAGAAAAGAGTTTGATAAGCCTATCAACGACTCAAACAGGATGTATCTTGAAAGTGACAGAAGGAGATACTGAAAAAACAGTTCGTCGCATTCATGATGCTACCTGGAATATAAAACGTCTTGAAAGGGAGATTCCACTTTTAGAAGTTATTATTGGTCGAAACGCTGAAAGGCTTGCTAAGCACATAACTCATCAACGGCTTCTTGATTATGTAGAAAAAAATGATCCTGCCTTCCACACACGGCTGACAACTGAATTAAAAGAACACCTAGGAACAATTCTTGAGACTCTTTTACCAACATCATAGAGATTACTTAAAAAGACTTTTACCAGGATTTACGAACTGGTATGTATAACAAATTAAGAGCAATTCCCCCCAGGAGATATTACCGTTTATGAAGCCAAATATTATTAAAATCGTGTTGCTTTCTTCCTTGGGCAATGCCTTAGAGTTCTATGATTTTACGATCTGTGCTGTTTTTATCCCCGTATTATCAACTATGTTTTTCCCACACATAGATCAGTCTTTAGCTATTTTTGCTGGACTGTTTACTTTTGGCGCAGGCTTTCTCGGGCGTCCATTTGGGGCCTATTTATTTGGTTATGTGGGCGATCGATGGGGCAGAAAAAAAGCTTTGTCATTAACAGTTGGATTAATGGCGGTTCCAACATTTATCATCGCTATATTACCTGGCTACGCCCAAATAGGTCTTACAGCTCCCATTATTCTGGTGTGTTGCCGTTTCTTTCAGGGGCTTTGCACAGGGGGAGAATATAACGGTGCGGCTATTTTTGCGATAGAACATGATGGCGGCAAACATGCAGGGCTTGTCAGTGGCATTATTGTTGGGTCTGCGATTGTTGGGGCATTACTTGCTAACGTTGCTGGTTCGATTGTATTAAAACCAGACATGCCAAGTTGGGCCTGGCGTGTTCCTTTTTTGATGGGTGGATGTATTGGGTTTATAGCGTATATCGTGCGTAAAAATTTTCAAGAAACATCTGTTTTTATTAAAGCTCAATCAGAACATAAAGTTCAGGCGATTTTTAGCGACCGCCGCATAGAGTTTGGATTGAATATTGTCTATGCCTTTGTGACGGGTGTTTTGTTTTATATAGTTTTTGGATTTTTAAATATTTATTTATCACGCTTTCTCAACCTATCGTTGGCAGAAAGCACCTCTTACAATACCTATGGGTTAACGTCTTTCATGCTATCATGCATCGCGTTTGGTGCACTCAGTGATCGTATCGGTATAAAGCGCGCTTTATGTCTCCCCATTTTTCTGATCACTGTATTAAGCGGTATTGTTTTCTTTCTTTTACAGCAGGTACACTCACACGCATCCCTTATTTTAGGGCAAATCCTGCTTGGACTTTTATGCGGTAGCTATTTAGGACCTGGCCATGCTTTCATGTTAACGCTTTTCCCTCCTCATGAACGTTATACAGGAACATCATTAAGCTTTAGTATTGGTATGTGCATCGCTGGCGCGACAACGCCCGCTATTTTAATTTATCTGATTGATCAAACAGGCAACCTTTTTATCCCGGCATATTATATGATGTTTTTTGCAACAATCATCGGCACTGCACTTTATGCTTTTATCAATTTTCATGATGCAAAAAGGCAGCGTAATTTCTTTCCGTGAAAAATTTCACGCTGCTCTCAGCAGATGACGCCCCTGCTCTATCACGGCACTATTTCTGATATCCATTCTGGGTGTCAAATCATCTTTCGAAAGAGCCTTCAAAAACTCTTCTAGTTGAAAATCATAAGTGCTCCGCCCAAACTCAGACAATTTCTTTGATGCAAAAAACGGGTTGTCAGACTTAATTCGAACAGTATCAATGCAGTCTGTGTTTCTTGCCAGAACGGGATTAAAAGGATCATAAATCACGAGTCTGCCTTTCTCACCCTCAATTTCAATATATGAATTAAGTGTTTTGTCTTTTAGGCTGACTTTAAACGAAAACTCACCTTCATGATTGGGGACCTTAAGAATTCCCTTACATAAAACATCCGCCGTATCTTCATTGGTGCGTTCCGCATTAATACTCTGAACGTCTAAAGGCTGGTCTAATATATGCTGAACAAAATGGATACAATAACAACCCATATGCATAAATGCCCCACCCATCAAGCTTGGTTGATAGCGAATATCACCATCTGGCGGCAAAGAAAAACCCAGATTCATTGAGACTTTTTCTATCCGACCAAGCTTTCCTTCACGCAAATCTTCCATAAGACTTTTAACAAACGGATGATAGGAATAGTGCAGAGCTTCCATCAACAAAAGCCCTTTTTTGTCAGCTAATTTCGCCAACCTTGTTGCTTCTTCTTGCGTTGGAGACAAAGGTTTTTCACACAAAACATGCTTCCCATAAGTCAACGCTTTCTCCACCCAAGGCACATGGAGGGCATTTGGCGTTGATATATAAACAGCGTCTATAGACTCATCTTCCAAAAGTCTTTCATAACCTTCATAAGCGTGCGGTATACGAAACTTTTTTGCAAAAACATCAGCTCTTTTTTGATCGCGTGAGGCAACTGCTCTTACTATCACATCTGAACGCTTCGCCACAGGCAACATAATTGCGTTTTGATTTATTTTTGCAGTAGAGAGTATCCCTAAATTAAGCATTTTTTTTCGAAAAATTTAGAAGATTTTTATTTATGAATGAATTTGTAGCGCAAATACGTCGCCATGCGCAAGGGGAATTACTGCCACCCTCAATACGCATGGGTTGAAATTTTTCTACTGGTTGTAAATATAAAAATGAGAGATAGAGCCATTATTAACAAAACGACCTCCATACTTTTCAACTTGTAGTTGAAAAGTATTAATAATTTCAACTAATTTTTAATTAAATTGCAAGAATGAGTTTTCCAAACCCGCTCTTCCTCATTCCAAGACACTACTTTTACCATCCTCAAAGCACCCCCGACTGTCATCCTCGGACTTGTTCCGAGGATCTAGGATATATTCCTCCCCACATTAAGTTTGGCAGCTACAGAAAAAATACAATTAGAAATAAACAAAATAATTCACCTAGAAAACAACATAATTCCGGTTAATTCTATCAAGAGTTGAAATGCATATGATTTTCCTAAGGCTGCCATGTTCTTGATCTTATTAATTGGTGTTTTCTGTTCTATGGCTTCTGTTAAATTAGCAGCGGCTGGCGATCTTAACAATCCTCCGACGGATTATTACCTCTTAACAAGTGTAGCCATAGGAAACAGGTCTGCAAATAGCACCCCTGTGGATGGAGGCACCCCTCTCATGGCAAGAGGAAATTCTTCTTTTCCAAACAGCCAGGATAGTACGGTCAGTCCACCGTCATTATTTGAAGCACCTCCTGTTATAATAGCAACAATTGCATTAAATGCTGCTGAGGTAAAAGTCTTGTTTGAACAAGCCTCTAAATCATGTAGATTTTCAGCGAATTCTCTTCAAATAAAAGCAGGCAAAGAAAATTGTTTCGCAAAATTAGCAGTTGCTATACTCCATAAAATGGGAAGAACAGGTCCTGAAATAGATAATGAGAAAGCAGCGCTTTATCTAAGTGCTTATTCCGACCTCTTTCTATACAAGGAAAACATACTAGAGGTGCAGCTTTACTGGCGCAATTTACTTATTCAACACGAACTTCTTACTTGCGAAAAAGAAACCTTCTGTAGATGAATAAAAAGCAGTTTTTATTTTTATGCTGTTTTTTTCTTCATGCCTCAATTTCTTATTCCTGCACCCCAACAGATCTCAGTGATATAATCTTTTCAAGGGTTACCCCGCTTGAATCACTCTTAGAACGTATAAGAATTTCTTACCAGCTATCTCCTCAAGAATCTCCAGCAATTGACACAGAAACCTCTAGGCGTATTTCTAAAACCGTTGAAGAGACAGAGTCTTTGTATAAGCGAGCCAAATACGGAGATCAGAGAGCGTTAATTGCTTTAAAGGCAAAGACAACTCAATCAGCACATGCTTGTGTTTTGATGATGAAATATTACACCAAGAAAGGAGTGACCATAAAAAATTCTCTCGCTCCAGAATATGAATCATATCTGTCAATTTTTTTTACTCTTCTTGGAGAAAAACTGGGAGCGATAGATGAATTCGAAGAAATCATGGATCCTCTTTTAAACCTTTCTTTAGCGATTTACCATCAAAAGAAAGATGCTTCATTGGCAGCTCAGTATGCACAAGCAGCTGTCGATCAAGGTTGCATTGAAGGATATACTTTTATTGGCAAGCTTGATAAAAAAGTGCATCTTAAGCGAGCCATGACGCACCATTTCAAAGCAGCTCAGTACAAAAACCCTAGGGGAATTTATAAGCTCGCGCGCTCATGTTACAAATTAAATGGAAATTTTATAGAGGATTTGTATAAACACGCCGCAGCACGAGGGGTTTCTAAAGCTTATTTTGATCTTGGAAGAAAATGTGAAAGAGAATCTCAAAAAGAAAAATCCATTTGGTATTTTTCTCAATTAATAGAAGTTGATCCTTATCTGTTTGTTCACAAAGAGCAAAAAAAAGGTTTGGGACGGACCGCTTTTTATGTCGCCAATCAATTGTTAAAGAAAAACCCTTCCCTGCTACCTCCTTTATTAAAAGCTGTCTATGAGCATAATCCTTCAAAAAGAAAAGAGGTCTCTCATTTTCTTGCCAGCAGCTATAGTTTTGGCCAAAATGGCTTTCCTCAATCCACTAAAGATGCTCTGTATTGGTTAAATATTTCAGCGGAGTATCATGGTGATTTAAACGATGTTTATCGTCTTTGTTGCTTAAGTGTAGCAGATTTATGGCCAAAAGAATCGCTTAAGAAACTAATTGCTATGAGCCGAGGTCTTGTTAACTCTCCAGAGATCTTAGAAAGATATGGCACAATTCCACAAATTTTATTGGCACGTTTACTGGTCGAAGAGGGAGACAATCAAGACAATCCTCGTTATTTTGAAGAAGCAATGGGTTTGTTTTTAAACGCTCTCGGTAAGATGGAAGAAGATTCTCCACGTAGAAAAAGAACTGTTTGGCGTATACCTGGAACGCGCATGCAAGGAAAGTTTCCAGCAGTTGAAAGTGCTTATGAGAAAATCGTAATAACATCCAGTGCTTTGCAAAAGAGATTAGCGTTATATGAATTAGGTTTTCATCATTTATGGGGCGGTTCTGAAGGGACAATAAGTTTAACAAAAGCGCTTGAGTGTTTCTTTAAATCAGCAAATTCAGGATCAAGCATACCCTGGTTTTATGTAACGATCATTAATCATCATTTAACATCACGATGGATTAGGTCTTCGTTGATTGATCGTTCTGAAGGAGCACTTGTTCCTTTTCGCTCTTCAAGACTATCTCAAGTAGAAGAAGCTCTCACTACGTACCTGAAGGTTGAACAATTATTAGACAGACTCAGTGATCTCGGCAGTGAAGAGAAAGAGCGTCTTAAAAGTGAAGTCAGAGAACTTTCTCTTACAAATTTTGAAGGGGCTGCTCTCTCCCTAGCTGCATGGTTTCGACATGGTATGTTCGGTTTAAGCCCCTCTACAGAACATGAAATTTACTGGCTCAAATTGGCTGCTGAAAAGAGCTGCGTGACAGCACAGAGAATTTTAAAAGATAGATCTCCTCTTGTTCTGCCTTTGACAGACGAAGAAGAAAGGACCCTTCACCATCTACGCACTCACACAAAAGGTCAGCCTGATTTTCTTGTTGTCGGGGGAGGATTATCTGGCGTTATGACAGCACTTTCTGTGGCCAAAGCTAAGGCGCAGGGCAAAATACACGCTGGGAAAATTAGTATTATTGAGGAAAGAGATAATATCTTGACAGGAGCTTCGATGATTGTTGCTCGACAGCATAGAGGCGGAGAATATACCCAAGATAGAACAACTGCAGCTCAGTGTCTGTATGGTTCAGTACTCTGGGAACAAATGTTTAAAACAAGCCGAATGCTAACAACAGAAGAGATAAATGACTTTTTGTTGGCAAAAGCAAGTCGAGATGGCAGTACTCTCTCTGAAAAAGACTTAATAGCTCATCACGCTTTCTTGAATGAACGCTATCAGCAATATTTAAGCCAATTTGAAGATCCTGTTAATGCTCAAGAATTATTATTTGGAGCTTCTCCCATTTTCCATGAGCTGACAGAAGAAGAGCTCAGAAATATGAGTTTAGATCATCATTTTGCCGCTGGAATTCGTACAACCGAGCACGGGTTTCAACCTGTTGGCATGGGTGTTGTTCTAGAACATTTACTGCGCTTGCATAATGTTGAAGTCATAACAGGCTACGAAGTCGGCAACATAAAACCTCTGCTCAGAGGAGGGTTTGAGATTAATGGAAGAAGTCAGCAGCCAATATATGCGAGATACCTTATCAATGCAGCTTGGCATAATAATTCACATTTAGCATGGCTTCTTAAACGATCTGTGCCAAGCCCACCCCTGACAGTGCCGAATGCCAAAAGAGTTTTCTTAAGATGTCTCGCTTTGGTTGATATCAGTCAATGTTCTTTGCCAAAAGAAAACCATAGCTTTTTTGGTCTTGTTGGTGAACATGGTGGCATGGTGTCCTGCTTTAACGATTGGACAGCTGCTATTTTTGTTCCAGGAGATGGGCTTTCCTATCAAGGTGACTATGATCTAGATGTAGACACTGTTAATGAGCTTCCTTATGCTGCCAAGAACAAACTAGCCCGGCTTAAAGCTGAAAAAATGATGATTGCAAAAGGTATCCTTGATAATGCCAAAGAAAAATATCCATTTCTCGAAAAAGCAGGCGTCAGAGAACTTTATGTTCAAACCGTTGTTTCAGAAAATGATGAAATTTGCAAACGCACTCATAGCTCTGCAAAGTGGGTCGAAGGTGTTGATGGCTGTTTGCAAATATGCGCAATGAAAGCAACTTTTGCGCCTTTCGTAGGATTAGAAGCTTTGGCACGCTTTGTTGCTGATAAACCAGACCTTCACGCTAATTTTAACGGAGATGAAATAAGATTTCTAAATAGGCTAATACACCCTGATATGTTTAAGGAAGGAACTGTTGAAAATGCTGTTCTGCCCGACTGTTTTAAACTCATACAAGATGATCGTTTTATGTCGGACAGTCAATTCTGGACTGCAATGCGTCGTTATGCTTTTAAACGTGGATTAGATTTTTCTTTGTTTGAAAAAACCGCTGATACGGCAGCAGCAGGAATGGATCCAAGTCGTCAGTTTGAACTTGTTAGCCAAGAAGAAGGGTTAAAAGAAGTTGACCTTGAACATCATACACTAACAGCTGAACTGGCAAATTCTCTGTTCACGTTGTTGGGGAGAATAGAACGACTAAGGTTAGGGCCTTTAGAGGAAGAAACAAACGACGATGAGACTGATGAATTAGGTAAAAATGTTCTGACTGAATTGAAAAAAGGTGCATCTCTTAAAGATCTGACAATACGAGGTTGGAACTTAACATTCGCTTCAAGACATATACCTCTTGAAACCTTAGTACCCAACTTACAAGAACTGCATTTAAAAGACGTAACGCTTACTCTTCAAAGTATGCGAGCCCTTTTTGGAAGTGGAGCTTCTCTTGGTCTTTTAAAAAGACTTTCGATTGTCCAGTCTCATTCCAAAAAAGCGGCCTTAAAAGAGCTTATGAAGGGAATCCGAAGATGCGAAAATCTCACATTTCTTGATTTGAGTGGAAACGAGATAAGAGGCGTTTTATCAAATGAAACAGACAGCGAACTACAGCAACTTGTGAGTGGATCTAAAAAACTTCAACATTTAACGCTCCATAATAATAATCTTTTTGAGGGAGGAGGTTACGTAAGTCATCTTAATTTACCTCAAGCACTTGAAGCCAGCCCTTTTCTTATAGCAATCACTCGTCATCCTCACCTTAAGCAGGTCGATATACATGGTAACGGTTTCGCTTCATCGCTTCTTCAAGATCGTCTTGATTCGTATTTTGCAAAAAGAATTAGGCGTACACATCAATAAGATTGATTGCTATCCGAAAAGCCATTTGCTACAGTGTCGTCAAATGCGGTCGTGGCGGAATTGGTAGACGCGCAGCGTTGAGGTCGCTGTGGGGTAACTCCCGTGGAAGTTCGAGTCTTCTCGACCGCACCACATCTCGAGGTGATTAACTCACCCGATCAAATCTGAAATTATCACTATATGATTTTCGTTTGAAAGTAAAAGATTTAGGTTCCTCAATGACCAGTTCAATCTGGCTAACCTTTGCATAACTCACCGCTTCTCCTTTTGTTTTAAACTTGAGCTGTGCCTGAGGCAGTGTGTTTTTGGACCCTGTCCATCCAACCAATTCTTCTTTGAATAAACTGGGAGTGCTCAAAAATTCCAATAACCAAAACTGAGTCCTGGCTTTTCCGGATTGCATGGCTGTTTTGCTGGGTTTGTAAAGACGAGCACGCATCAAATCAGTACTCAAACTTAAAAGAATGGTCGGGAAGAGAGGATTCGAACCTCCGACATCCTGCTCCCAAAGCAGGCGCGCTACCAGGCTGCGCTACTTCCCGTTGTTGAATCTATGTATACCTTAAAAAAATAAAAAAACCAAGGATCTTTTCGAGATTTGTTCACTAACGTCCTGAGATCCTCGGAACCAGTCCGAGGATGACAAGGTTTTTTCTTTTTACGAAAAAAGTATTGTTGTGTCTTTGCCTACATAAAACGAAGGCCAATCAGCCCCATTAACAAAGGAGAGGTCATCAGCCCAATCAGGCTTAAGACAAGACCAGTAACACCAAGAATGATATTGGTTGTGTCTCTTTTTAAAAGCCCTAGGAGGCTAAAAATTATGCTTAAGGGGACAAATAAAATAGCCATGATAAAGACAGATAACAGCCCAAAAACAATGCCAAAAATGCTGAAAGTTTTGGATTTTTCTTTGATGATGACCGTCTGCGCGTTAGAAGAGATTGTGTTGATGGATTGAGCGTTCATGATGTTTTTCTTTCTTTTAAGTTTAAATTAAATGTATGTTTTTTCGATAATGGCTGAGAAAGCATTGATAGCAGCCAGGAATTCTTCTTCAGTTTGGGTTTTATTGATTTGAAGAGCACCATAACTTACGCCTCCGCCACCTGCTTCCATGGTGAGATTTCCAATCTCAACGGATACAGAGCCATTTGCATTACGTGTTATTGTAGAACCATTTGCTGTTACAACATAAAATGGACGATAAGGGCCTGTTGCAGCGGAAGACGGGAGTTTTCTTTCTGGAGCACTTGGAAACAATCTTTGGTCTGGTGTGCAACTTTCAACAATAAACCGACGAAAGGTTGATACACTTGTTTCTGTTATTGGTTTCTTAAAGCCGAGACACGCACCAGGATCATTGAAAGAAAATTCCAAATTATCAGAGAATACCTCTTTTGCACGGCTATCGATATCCCCTGTAAACACGTCAGCAAATTTTCGAGCTTCTTGTTGCCATTCAGTCAGTGACATCGATTTAGTATTTCTAGAATGGAAAACCATCCCAATATATTCTTTATTAAATAGTTCCTTAACATAGGGCTCTAATTTTTTTAGAGACATGGCGCTTTGAAGCATAATTCGTGTGGCTGTGATGATTCTCTGAGCATGAAGCAGATGAGTTCTAATTTTAGCATCTTCTGTTGTTATTCCAACTTCTCTGCGTACAGCAATAATTTGCAAAAACTTTTCAGAATAATTCACATCATGCACAATCGTCGCGAAAATCAGCGCATTCTCCAGAACTAACCTTTCCGCTGGCGTGGCTGATGTGTTACGAAACCCATTCTTTCCACCGGTGGCCATAAACCACAAAATGGCTGTTTTTTTAGACTCTAGTCGTTCTGATGTGTCTGAATCCAAACGGGTTGAAAGGTTTTTAATGTGCTCTACTGGATTCTGAACAGCTCTGCTTTTTTTAGCTGCTCTGTATTCCTGCCAGAAATCATTTGGAGTACTGGCCATAATCGTTTGAAAGGGAACGAGTATGGATAATAAACAATAGATACATACAATGTACATTTTGCTTTCCTAAATATAATTGATATTGATTTTGTATAGATATACAAGGAAGCTAAAAATATCAAGATATATTTTTTGTATATTTTTCCGTTCACGCCAATATAGTAAGAATCTCAAGATCCTCGGAACCAGTCCGAGGATGACAGTGCCCAAAGAGTCGAGGCGGTGCAAAGAATTGAGGTGGCGCAAAGAGCAAAGTAGGGTCTGTCACCCTCAGAACAACGTAAAATCCGTCACGGACGACCCAAAATCCGTCATCCTCGGACTTGTTCCGAGGATCTCAAATATAGTTGACGGTAGATGCTTCTAAACCCAGGGAAGTGGATACGCTTTTGGTAATTTTACCGACACAGTATCAGCAGGTTGAGATGGCAGAGGATAAGTTTTGAAATGCTCTTCTTCGCTAAAATCGATGGGAGAAGCTGCATCCAAAGTCGTTTCAATTTCTAATTGAGAAAGCTGGTCTTGAAAAGATGCGGACATTTGGCGTGCTTTACCAACCCAGCGACCAATGGTTCTAAGAACAACGGGCAACTCATTCGGCCCCAGTAAAACCAAGGCCAAAATGGCTATAAATAAATACTCACTCCACGCAATATCAAGCATTCGTATGGATAACCTTCAGATGAGGAAAAAGGCATGATATCTTAAGAAAAACTGGCTCCCCGAGACGGACTCGAACCGCCGACCCAGTGGTTAACAGCCACTTGCTCTACCAACTGAGCTATCGGGGACCATGTATTCCCTTCTAGCATAGTCTTTGGTGGATGACAAAGGATTTTTCAGGTCGTTGTGATTTTTAGCGTTTAGAGGTAAGGTTTAACAGACTTAAAATTCGTGGAATCTCTATGCTGACAAGCCTTAAAAAACCGAGTGCTATTTTATTTGATTGGGATAACACTCTTGTGAATACCTGGCCTTTGATACATAAGGCTATCAACGTTACTTTTCAAGAGTATGGGCTTGAACCTTGGAGCTTGGAAAAAGTAAAAGAAAACGCCCATGAATCTTCGCGTGAGGCTTTTCCAAAACTGTTTGGTGAGCGGTGGCAAGAAGCGCAAAAGTTTTTTTATAGCTATGTGCAGGGGTTGAGTCTAGAAGATTTGGAAGTAATGCCAGGTGCTTTTTCCTTGTTAAGTTTTTTGAATCAAAAAAACATGACTGCAGGCATCGTTAGTAACAAAAGAAGCGATCTTTTGAAAAATGAAATAAACCATTTGAAATGGTCTCATTTTTTTCAAGTTATTGTGGGGGCGGGAGAAGCTGAGAAAGACAAACCTGCCCCAGACCCCATTTACCTAGCACTTTCAAAGATTGATCTTGAGGCTTCTGATTCAATATGGTTCGTTGGTGATACAACTGTCGACTGGCAAGCAGCAGAAGCCAGCGGCTGTCAACCTGTTGCTATTGGTGAAAACGTTCAACAAATGAACGTATTTTTGCCTTATGTTGCTGATTGTCATCAGCTGCACTCTTTTCTAGAAGATTTATACAAAGTTATTGACTAAAAAGAATATTAGACAAAGTATGATAAATTTTAATAAATAAAAATAATAATTAAGGAGACCCCAACAGTGGCAACCGATAAACCTGTTAATGTCCAAGACATTTTTTTGAATTATGTGCGTAAAAATAAGACGCCTTTAACTATTTTCTTAGTCAATGGAGTTAAACTGCAAGGGATTGTGACTTGGTTTGATAGCTGCACCATGCTTCTTAAGCGTGACGGTCATTCACAACTGATTTACAAGCATGCTATTTCAACCTTAATGCCACAAACCCCTATACAACTGTTTGACGCACCCGAATGAGGGGGATTTTTATAGACCTAGAGAGGTTTTCACTTTTCTCTGATAACTTTTAGCACTCAGAACGTTCATACGTCCAAAATGATGTGTTAGCTCCTTTGAATACCACCCTGTCATAGCAGGCGTCAGGCTGCGATCAAATCGGTGAAATAACTCGTAATTGATGTGTGTGTAAAGAGGAAGTGCGCGATGGTACATGTAACCTGCTGGATTATGAGCGTAGTTGTTAACACTTGGGATCAGAAGTTTTGCCATAAAATAAGGAAAATTTGTGTAAGAGGACACGAAACCTAAATTCCATGTTGCATAGAGATCAGCCCATTCTTTTGGAAGAGGCGCTCGTATGTGTAAAACTGGGTACCCTGCTGGTCCGTTTGCTACATAAGCTGGACCGGATTGTGTGCGAGGATCGTATTCGCCTCCTGGAGCATGTTTTGCTAATATCCATCCTGCGCGAGCGTTGGCATAATGACCCTCCAAAAGGTCTGTAATGGAAGCTTCTAGTATGTTGAGAGGTAACCCAAAACTAAGATAATTAGGGTCTACCTTTCTTGTTTTAATAGCTTTCGTGACGCTAGATAAATGGGAAAGAGTGTAGTATTTTGCCGTCAAAAAAGGAGAAAAGTATTTTGGCACAAAGATAGGCTGTTTTGCCTGATCCCAAACCTTGTCGACCGTTTCTAAAAGGCTAATGTCACCGGCAAAGGCGGTTGTTAATTTTTCTAAAACCATAGCATACGTGACAACATCGGGTAAAATTTCCGCCCCATCTCTTGCTGCCTTTTCTTTAAGAGCTGAGAGATGAGTTTCCTCCATGGTATTCAAGGCTGAAAGTAGGTAAGGATTGCCTCGTGCAACGCGACCCATTTCATCAACAAGAGCGGAGCAGTTTTTAACGGAATTTAAGGGGGGCAATAATTCATCAGCACGAGATTGCAGTGTTGGGTGAACCCACACACCCTCTTTAAATAATCTCAATTTTTCGTAATGCTTTTGCATCGATGCATAAATATCAGCATCTGTTTTTTTAACTAATGTTGATTTTACGTAGGAAACAAGTTGGCCAACTGTGTCGAATTCATCTGCTGTATCTGAAGTCAGATAGGGGAGTGATCGTTCTCTTTTGTCAAAGTCTTCAATGTTAATGCCTCCAAAGCTTGCGGTTACAATAAAAGATAAACATGTTAATTTTGCAAATCCTATCAATATACGCATTTGTATTTCCGTAAATAAATAATTAACAACAATTAACAAAATGTGTTTATTTTGTTAATATTTAGTTAACGGAAAGTATATGATGGTATTTTTATTTGATTATTTGGTGTGCAAGTCAATATCTGTATAGATCCTCGGAACAAGTCCGAGGATGACGGTGTGGAGTTTGAGGATGCCAGTAGGAGAGGGCCCGAGGGTGACAGTGAAGTGCTCGAGGGTTGGCAGTAAGGAGTTTGAGGACGAAAAAGTTAGAACAGATTGAGGGTTATCCTCACGACATTTCAAGATCTCTGGATTGCTACGTCGCTGCGCTCTTCGCAATGACGCCCTCACTGTCATCCTCGGACTTGTTCCGAGGATCTGCAAATCCAGGCAAAAAAAAGAACCGACTACACGTGGTGATAATGGGGCGCGGCCAGCCGTTTGACTTGTTTTCTCATCTTTTCAAAAGCTGCGTTTTCAATTTGACGGACTCGCTCTCGTGAGATTCCCATTTTCGCACTTAGCTCTTCAAGCGTTAAGGGAGGTTCTTTGAGTCGTCGATCAACAAGCACAATATGTTCCCGTTGATTGAGACACAAAACAGCTTGTTCAAAAAGAGAACGTCGTTTGTTCATTTCATCTATTTGGACAACGTGTGTTTCTTGATTGTCGCGCTCATCTGCTATCCATTCGATCCACTCACCAGCGCTTTCTTCTTGTGATCCCAAGGGAGCATTTAAAGAATGATCTCTCCCCAGTCTTTGATGCATTTGCAAAACTTCTTCTTCTTTTACAGAAAGCTTTTCAGCAATAGCTTTTATTTTTTCGGGCGTTAATCCATGATCACTTTCAGAAGCCAAGCTCAGTTTGGATTGAGTTTTTCTGAGGCTAAAGAATAATTTTTTTTGAGCACCCGTTGTTCCTATTTTAACCAAAGACCAGCTTTGCAAAATATATTCTTGGATGCTGGCTCGAATCCACCACATAGCATACGTTGAAAGACGAAAGCCTTTGTCTGGATCATAATGTTTCATGGCTTGCATCATACCAAGATTCCCTTCAGCGATGAGATCGCTTACGGGAAGTCCGTACCCTCGGTACCCTGAGGCGATTTTTGCAACGAGCTTTAAATGACAGCTAACAAGTTTATCAACAGCTTTTTTATCTTGTTGTTCTCGCCATTGCTTTGCCAGGATGTACTCTTGTTCACCAGTGAGCATGGGAAGCTTACGAATTTTGCGCATGTAGTGTTGATTTGTATCGGAATCAAAATTATTATTCATAAGCTCTCTCAAGATATTAAAAGGCAGACATATGAATATGGTAGGGCAGAGATCTGATAAGGAGCAATAGTTTTTGTGTGGGATTTTCTTATGAAATTAAAGGTATCGTAACACTTTTCTGCCTATGATGGAGAATAAAGCCATCAATAAAGATTTGTACTTGAGAAATATTATGAGGTTAGAACGTAGTAAGGTTGAAAATGAAGGAACACCTGAGGGATACTTGACAGGAAAACTATTGGTTTCCATGCCATTTTTGGAAGACAGTCGATTTTCTTATTCCGTCATTTTTGTGTGCGGACATGATTCTCAAGGAGCCATCGGATTAGTCATCAATAAAATTTTGCCGGACTTAACTTTCAAGGACCTGTTAAAGCAACTCAATATTGATCATATGCCTTCATCATCGGATCTTATTGTCCATTATGGCGGACCAATTGATTTGAGCCGGGGATTTGTTCTTCATAGCTCAGATTATCATATCGATACAACAATTGAAGTCGATGACTGTTTTTCAATTACATCAACACTTGAGATTTTACGAGCATTAGCTCGTGGGACAGGACCTGAAAAATATCTTATTTGTTTGGGATATACAGGCTGGTCAGCAGGGCAACTGGAGCAAGAGTTGCAAAATAACGGATGGCTGGTTGTTGAACCAACAGAAGAGCTTGTTTTCAATCCCTATTTGGAAACAAAGTGGAGAAGCTCCTTGGCGGCCCTTGGAGTTGACCCAGCTGTTTTGTCTCTTGAGAGTGGACATGCCTGAAACATTGGGGTACCATGAGCTCAACAATGGCTTGCCTAGAGCAACCTTTTGTGACATTTCAGACACACAGCAAGATCTTTGCTTTCCCTTTTTGCCCGAAATGAATTGATGAATTTTCCCAACCTGCGTAAAAGTATAAGTACAGTTAAGGAAAAAACACGCGGGAAGCGTTAGTGCTTTTCGCAATATTATTAAGGAGTTTTTTAATGAAAAAATTAACAACGGCATTATTAGTTGCTGCAGCTTTGACCACAGCGGTTTCTGCTGATGGCGGTTCAAATGGTGGTTTCTATCTTGGTGCAAACGCTGGTGTTGCAAACACCAATGTGAAGTATAATTTCGTTTCCGTGAGCCCAGCTGCTGGCGGCGCTACACAAAACTACAACAACACATCTGGTAAGATGGCTGGCTTGTTCGGCGTTTTTGCTGGTTATGGCATGGTTGTAGGTCAAGGCGCATACGTTGGCGGTGAAGTTTATGGTGGTCTTGATACAACAAAAGTGACTCCATATGATGACTCAGGATCAACTATTAATGGCTACCACAAAACGACAGTTAAAAGAACAAACTTTTACGGTTTAGCGGCTCGCGTTGGTTTTATGGTAACACCAAGCACATTGGCTTACATCCGTTTAGGTGTTGAAGCTGGTAAGTGGACAACTCAAGTTACGCCAAACGCAGCAGCAATTACTGCTAACCCACTAGCTGGTGAATCTGCAGAAAATGTAGCGTCTAACGCAGTAGCAGTATCAAAGACAAAGAACAGCATTAACTTTGCTCCAGGTCTAGGTATGGAAGTTTCTGTAAACAAGAACTTGTTCTTGCGTGCAGAATATAGCTACCTCTTTGGTCCAAGCATCACTGCAGTTCAAAATACACAGTACGTAGATCAAACCTGCATCAACGGTAGTTCTTTGAACCACACAGCTAAAATTTCACAACACGCATTTAAAATTGGTGTTGGTTACAAGTTCTAGTTTCTTAGATCTTTGTAAGAAGTTTAACCTACGCTGGAAACAGCGTAGGTTTTTTTTGTTTGTCATTCTCTCAAATATTGCGAGAGATCCTCGGAACAAGTCCGAAGATGACAGGCTGCTCTCGTCACATTTTGTCACACACTTTCTGATTCAGAACAGTTATACTTGACTTGAGTGAAATTACGCTGTTTGTCATCCTCGGACTTGTTCCGAGGATCTCTCGCAATATTTAAGAGAATGACACCGTAGAAAAAGTAGGTCTATCAGCATATGTGTGGAATTATTGGAATCGTCAGTCAAAATCAAGTGCAATCACATTTGATTGATGGTTTAAAAAGGCTTGAGTATCGCGGTTATGATTCAGCTGGAATTGCAACGGTTCAGGATAACCAAATCCACAGGCGGCGTTCCGCTGGAAAACTGATTAATCTCCAAAATCTTGTGGAATCTGAACCTATCCAGGGTCAAATCGGAATTGGGCATACGCGCTGGGCAACGCATGGCGCTGCTAACACAGAAAATGCACATCCGCATTCAAGCCGCGAGGTTGCTGTTGTTCATAACGGAATCATCGAGAATTTTTCTGATTTAAAAAAACATTTACAGGAAAAAGGATATACGTTTCAAAGCGACACAGACACAGAAGTCATTGTCTATTTGATAACGGATTACTTGCATCAAGGAAATGATCCCTTAACGGCTGTTCAAAAAACACTAACAAAACTGCAAGGTGCCTTTGCTCTTGCCATTCTTTTTAAAGATGCTCCTGATACGTTGATTGCAACACGTCATGGAAGCCCATTGGTTTTAGGGATCAAGGAAAACGAATTATTTGTAAGCTCTGATGCAGTTGCCTTTGCGCCTTGGACACAGCAAGTGTGCTATCTGGAAGAAGGTGATCTTGCTGTCTTAAATGCTGGTGATTGTTTTTCTTATGAACTTTATGATCGAGATGGACACAAGGTTGACCGTCCGTTGAGACGCAGCCAAATTACGGGAGAATCAGTCAGCAAAGCTGAATACAGCCACTACATGCTAAAAGAAATTTTTGAGCAACCAACGGTTTTGAGCGATACATTACAATCACTTTTGAATCTTGAAAATCAAAAGGTTTCTTTAAAAGATATAGATCTTAATTGGAAAATGCTTAATCGTATTCAGATTATAGCCTGTGGTACGTCATATTACGCAGGTTTGGTGGCTAAGTATTGGTTTGAAAAGTGGGCAGGAATTGCCGTCGACGTTGAGATCGCCTCTGAATTTCGTTATAGAAGTCCTGTCATGTCTTCCAACACTTTAAATATTCTGATCTCTCAGTCAGGGGAAACAATAGACACTTTAGCGGTATTAAGTCAGCTAAAAGAACACGGACATCAGGTTTTGGCTCTGGTTAACGTACCTGAGAGTTCGATTGCTCGAAAAGCGGATTATGTTCTGCAAACATTAGCAGGTCCTGAAATTGGAGTGGCATCGACAAAAGCGTTTACATCGCAGCTTATGGTTTTGGCTTGTCTGTGTTTGAAAACAGGTAAAGAACGTGATGTTATAAAACCGGACGTTTACGAATCGTTAGTGCAAGCGCTTGTTTCTTTGCCTGGAATGATCAGCTACGTGCTCCAAAATTCTGAGATTTACCAAAAATTGGCTCTTGGTTTTACAACTGCTCGTAATTGTCTTTATTTAGGACGTGGCATTACCTATCCAATCGCTCTTGAAGGCGCTCTTAAACTCAAAGAAATTTCATACATTCATGCAGAAGGCTATGCTGCAGGAGAATTAAAGCACGGCCCTATAGCTTTAGTTGATTTAACAATGCCAGTTGTCGTTTTAGCGCCCTACGATGAATGGTTTGAAAAGACCCTTTCAAATTTGCAAGAAGTCATTGCAAGGGGAGCTCAACTTTTATGTCTGACAGACCAAAAAGGAGAGGAAAAGATACGACAACAAATTAAAGCTGGTTATTCGATGGAAATTGTTGTTTTTCCTCAGGTTGATACATTCATTGAGCCTATTCTTTACACAATTCCTGTCCAGCTGCTGGCGTATTATATCGCTTTATTAAAAGGAACAGATATCGATCAGCCACGCAATCTTGCAAAATCGGTGACGGTTGAATGAGTGTTTTCCTATCACGCTCTACCACAAAGACTAAGTTTTCTCTCAACGTTTTATTGACAATTTGATTATTATCCCCAATAATCAACATATATTGACTCATGATTTTTATTTAATAAAAGACCCAATGGGATTTTCAAAACTAGGCCTTTCTTCCAAATTATGTGAAACAATTGCTTCACTAGGGTATCACACCCCAACTCCCGTTCAACAGCAGGCTATACCTTATGCTTTGCGTGGACAGGATATTTTAGCTTGCGCTCAAACTGGGACAGGCAAAACGGCGGGATTTTTATTACCCTTAATTGAGATTTTAAGCGACTCGAGAGCAAAGGCACGTATGCCTCGTGCTATTATTTTAGAGCCAACGCGTGAACTTGCTCTGCAAGTTCTTGAAAATTTCAATACATATGCAAAATCATATAGCTTAAAAGCAGCGTTGCTTGTTGGTGGCGAATCACTGACACAACAAGAAAAAATTCTGCAACAAGGCGTGGATGTTTTAATTGCCACACCGGGACGTCTTTTAGATTTATTAGAACGTGGCAAGATCATGCTTTTGGAGACCAAATATGTGGTCATAGATGAAGCTGATAGAATGCTGGATATGGGATTCATTCCTGATGTGAATCGTCTTATGGCAATGTTGCCTAGAAATCGCCAAACACTTCTGTTTAGTGCAACACTGGCCGATGAAATTAAAAAACTAGTTGATACGTACTTGGTGCAACCTAAGAAAATCATAATCACTCCAGAAGAGCGGACAGCGGCCACGATTGAACAACATTACGTTGCCGTCGGTCCAAGACAAAAAAGAGAGGCCGTCAGGCATCTATTATCTAGCTTTGGTAAAGACACACCGAACATTATTTTTTGCAATCGCAAAAGCGAGATATCTATTTTGGTTTCCTCTTTAAAGCGTCATGGTTTTGACGTTGAAGGATTGCATGGTGATTTAACGCAAACGACACGAAATAAAACGTTAAAAGACTTTAAAGAAAACCCTGCATCCACGCTTGTTGCAAGCGATGTGGCAGCACGTGGCCTTGATGTTGACAAATTAGGTCTTGTCATTAACTTTGATGTTCCGATTAACGCCGAAGATTACGTTCATCGTATTGGACGTACCGGCAGAGCTGGACAAACAGGTAAAGCTTTTACTTTGGTCACTGAAACTGAAAAAGATAAAAAATTATGGATGGCTGTTGAGAAGTTTATTCAGCAGCAAATCCCTGTATTTTCTATTCCTTTCGAAAAAGAAAAACCTTTTAAAGCTCCTGGGACTAAAAAACCAGAAATTAAAAAACCTGAGCTTAAGGCGCCTGTTGAAAGAAAAGTTTCTGCTGAAATCAAAGAATCTGTTGAACCAAAATCGCCTGTTTCACCTTCTCAGAAAATGCCACACAAGTACGTTAGAAAAGAGCGCTTTCCTTCTTATGAGCACCCTGAGAATGTTGTTGGCTTTGGTGAATTCGCGCCAGCGTTTATTCTTAAAAAAGTGTCACAAAAGCATTTTTCTTTAGAAAAAGATTAGAGCTTTTTTAAAGAGCTTTCTACAAATTGCTCTACAATCCATTCAGCAAAAGCGAACCCACAGGTAAACGCTGGAGAAACAGCGTTTAAAACGTGAATACTGTTGGGGCCACGTTCTACCAAAAAGTCATTAACTAATTCATTTGTACGCAAATCGATAAGCTGTGCTCTAATACCAGGCCTTAACCATTCGTACTTAGGATTCGTTGGTTTCTTGTTAACTAATTTAAAAGCTTCATTTAGAAAGAATGAACGATTAAATTTTTTCATTTCTTCAATAGCGAGATCTCTAAAATTAAAAGAGTTTTTCAAGAAGAGTTTTGCTTCTAACCCAAGAATTCTAATAGCTTCATCCAATTTAAATTGCTTAAAACCGCTATAGTTTTCACGCCAAAATGCAGGGATCGCCGTTGGGCCAATTTTTACATTATTATAAGCATCCACTGTAAAATGAACGCCCAAAAATGGCCATGCAGGGTTTGGAACAGGGTAAAGGTTTGTTCTTAACTTGAAGTCATCATCTTTAATTTTTAAATAGATCCCTTTAAACGGAATGATGTAAAGGTGCTTTCCAATCCCATAATTATGGGCAATTTTATCAGCGTAAAGACCGGCACAATTAATAACCATGGAAGAAGTGAATTGTCTGCCATCTTTTGTTATAATTACGTTTTCTTTTGCTGATAAAAAAGCTGTTTCAAAATAGAAGGTAATACCCTTGGATATAAGATCTTCTTTTAACGCTAAGCAAACCTTTAAAGGATCAATATTGGCTGTTGTTGGAGAGAAAAGCGCATGCTCAACAGTTTTAGCCAAGGGCTCTATAGCTGCCACCTCTTTTGAGGTGATCAGTTCATGCTCAACACCATTGAGTTTTGATTTCTCAACCAACTTAAAAAGTTCAGGCAGTTCACTTTCATGGCTACAAAGAATGAGTTTTTTTGTTTCATTAATGGAAATGCCTTTGTCTTGGCAAAAGGCTCTCATAAGCTTATTGCCTTGCACCACAAATTTCGCTTTTAAGCTATCTTGGCTGTAGTAAACGCCTGAATGTAAAACACCGCTGTTTCTGCCACTGGAGTGATAAGCAACATCTGATTCTTTTTCTAAAATTGCAATCTGAGATGAGGGATACTTTTTTCTAAGTTCGTGCGCGATTGTAAGACCAACAATTCCCGCACCAATAATAAGAAAATCTGAATGCATTTAAAAACTCACAAAACTAAAATGGGTTAGAGCAATCTAGCTCATTTATCCAGATTAATACAACTCTGAAGTTTTTTTGCACACAAACCTGCAACCGAATTTAATTCCCTTTTTTTTACACCCCTTATATAAAAGTACTATTCACAACTGATCATAATGAGAAAATCATCCATGGCTTACTGTCAATGCTCTCGTTTTATTAAACCTGTTTTTCTCAGTGTTTTATTGGGCCTCGTGGTATGGGGCGGATGGACTATTTTTTCGCAAAGAACACCTCAGGAAATTCGCTTTAGACATGCGCTGAGTGGATTTTTAGAAAAGACGCTGCAGGACGTCGTTTCTGACTTTAACAAAAATTCATCCTACAAGGTTGTTTTGGAGTACGGCGGGAATTACACAGAAAGCTTTCACAATACTTTTCAAGAAAAAGATCCTTCAAAGCGCCCCCACTTGTTGATGGTGTCTGAATATAATACGCTGACAATTTTTCACCAAAAAAGTGACACCATCCCCCTATACACTTTGATTGACGTTGAAGGGGCTAATTTTGTGCCAGTGATAAAAGAGTTCTATTCTTTTAAAGAGCCCGGAAAAACGAAAGCTTCGCTTTATTCATTGCCGTTCAATTGCTCAACAGCCATTTTATTTTACAACAAAGATATTTTTAAAAAAGCAGGCCTGCCTGACCGTGCTCCAGAAACGTGGGAGGAAATGGAGATTTATGCAAAGAAACTTCAAGAGGCAGGACATGTCGCCTTCACAACGGCGTGGCCGGCGGCTTATTTGCTAGAACATTTCTCTGTTGTTCATAATATTCCTTTTGCCACAGAAAAAAATGGATTCTTAGGGGATTCACCCAAGCTTTTAATTAATACAAAACATTTTGTAGATCAGGTAAACAAATTTTCCGAATGGGCATCAAAAGAGTATTATGTCTATTCAGGACGTATAAGCGAAAAAGCGGAAGAGAAATTTATAAAGCAAGAATGTGCTATGCTATTGCAAGGAGCAAACCGTCTCTCTTTTGTCAGCGACAAAGGATTTGGTGTTGGGGTTGGCACGTATCCCTATTGGAGACAAATGCTGCCAAATGGTCCGTATGCATTGAATATTGGAGGGACATCCATTTGGGCTTTAAGCGGACATCCTTCTTACAAGGGTGTTAAAAAATTCCTTAATTACTTAGCCAGTGAGAAAGTGCAACAAAGATGGCACGAAACTACAGGTTATTTGCCAACAACAATGGGGGCATATAAGCGCACAAAAGAAGGAGCATTTTACCAAGGTAATCCAGCGGCAAAGGCTGCAGTTGAACAAGTTATTGAACGCAAACAACAAGATCTGCCAAATGGCATTAGGCTTTCTAACTATGGTACTGCTCGTGAAAAAATTATCGACGGGATTGAAGCTGCATTGAATAACAATCGATCCACTCAGGAAGCTTTGAATATTGCAGCGCAAGAAGCGCAAGCCATTATTGATAAAAAATAAAATCTTTAAAAGGAGCTGCAAACAAAGAATCAGAAACAAGCGTTGGATCGTTAACGTTGACTTTTGTTAGCTTCACATCAATTTCTTGTCCTTGTGCATCAATCAGAACCCATCCATCAAGATCTTTAATATTTCCATTCTCATAAAGACTAAAGGTAAGCGTTAGATCCGCAGGACTCGATAATTGTAAATCCAAATATTTACCATCTTTTCTTTTGGAAATCTTTTTTACGGCTGCATCTTTTTCTAAAGAAATATTATTTTGCAAAATAAAAGCCGCAGGCATGCCCGAAAGGCTTTGAGGTAATGGATCTGATTTGTCAGTTAAATCATAAACAAACAATTGATCGTCTCGCGCGACCACACGTTGTTGAAGCCGTGGTTCATAATCAAGACGCATTTTACCGCCCTCTTTGATTGATCGCTTAAGCCATATCTTTCCAGTCGTTGTCGTATTTTGCGTAAACTCGGCAACAAGTTCTGTGATGCCATTAAGATAGTTTTCGACTTGAGTAAGAAGAGATTTATCCAGAGGCGCATCAGAAGATTGGGCTATACCGAAAGACAGACTTATTAGAATTAAAAATAGTTTTCTCATCATAAACTCACCGTTGTAATATTTCACGTTTACCAACGTGGTTCGCTGGGCTGACAACACCTTCTTTTTCCATTTGATCCATAATACGGGCTGCTCGGTTATAACCAATCTGAAGATGCCTTTGAATAAAACTTGTCGTCGCTTTGCCTTCACGCATCACAAGCTCTAACGCTTGGCGATAAGTTTCATCACCGCCACCAGCCTCCCCACCTGATGTTGCTACTTGATCATCATCTTCCGTCACACTTTCAATGTAATTCGGCTCCCCTTGAGATTTCAAGAATTTGACAATGCGCTCAACCTCATCATCCTTGATAAAAGGACCATGAACACGAGAAATACGACCACCTCCAGCCATATACAGCATGTCACCTTGACCTAATAGTTGTTCTGCGCCTTGTTCGCTCAAAATAGTACGGCTATCAATTTTTGAAGTGACTTGAAAGCTAATACGTGTTGGAAAGTTAGCTTTAATTGTACCGGTGATAACATCAACAGAAGGTCTTTGCGTTGCCATAATCAAATGAATACCTGCAGCACGGGCCATTTGAGCAAGCCTTTGCACCGTTGATTCAATTTCCTTGCCAGCAACAAGCATCAAATCAGCCATTTCATCGACAACAACAACGATATACGGCAATGTTTCAAAATCGAGCGTTTGATTTTCAAAAATTGGTTTACCTGTATCGGGATCAAAACCTGTTTGAATGCGACGCACCAGAATCTCACCTGTTTGACGAGCTTCTAAGAGACGTTCATTAAATCCATCAATGTTTCTAACACCAAGTTTGGCCATCGACCGATAACGATTTTCCATTTCGCGCACGGCCCATTTCAAAGCAACAACAGCCTTTTTAGAGTCTGTAACAACAGGAGCTAGCAAATGTGGGATTTCGTCATACACCGATAATTCAAGCATCTTTGGATCGATCATAATGAACTTACATTGATCAGGCGAGAATTTGAAAAGGAGCGACAAAATCATTGTGTTGATGGAAACGGACTTACCAGAACCGGTTGTACCTGCAACCAATAAATGCGGCATACGGGAAAGATCAGCAATCGCCACTTGTCCGCCAATATCCTTACCAAGAATCAATGGGAGATTATATTTCGATTGCTGGTATTCAGTTGTTGCAAGCAATTCTTTTAAATAAACGGTTTGACGTTGAGGATTGGGAAGTTCTATTCCAATCACATTCTGCCCAGGAATAACAGCAATACGAGCCGACAAAGCACTCATGGAACGAGCAATATCGTCTGAAAGACCAATCACACGAGATGTTTTAATACCAGCGGCTGGCTTTAATTCATACATGGTCACAACGGGGCCTGGACGGATCTGAACAATTTCACCGCGAATTCCAAATTCCTCTAGAACGGTTATCAATAGTTTTGCTGCTTTTTCAAGAACCTCGATTGGAACTGTTTTTGTCGTTTTTGAGGTTGCTTGATCTAAAAGCTCTATAGGTGGTAAATGATACTCACCGCTTAAAAGAACAGATTGAGGAATTTCAAATGTTGACGCCTTTTGAGCGGTTTTCCGAGCCTTTGATGTCACTTTACCGATGGGCTGATTTTCAGATAAAGCGGTTTCTTCAGCAGAGGAACTTAGGTCATCTTCAAAACCAGAAAATGCATCAAAAGACTCTTCTTCAAAATCGGTTGATTGATCTTTCAATGCAAAAGATGAGAAAGAGTCATCATCCGGAAAGAGGCTAGCCTGTTTAACCTTTTTGCTTTCGATGATTTTGTGAGAGATCAGATAGCTAGAACCAACCCCTTTTCCAACTGTCATAACAAACCAAGTAAATCCGTCATAGACTTTTTGGAGAGTTTTATAAAGTTGTCTTAGAGAAAGACCTGTGCTGTACCAACCCAATACAATTGATAAAAATAGAAAAGCGAGGACGGAGGGTTTTAAAAGCCAAACAAAATGAAATTGATAAAGAAAGCGCTGCCAATTGAGAAGAAGAAGATAACTAAACACGCCCCCGACACAAGGAATCTTTGACCAATTAGACGAACCACGAACGGTTGAAAGTTCGTTTGTGAAAAAAGGAATCGCAATTAAAAACATTCCCATAAGCAGGGTTGCAACAATTGCCAAAGCAAAACGAAAGGTGCTGAGATTTTTTGTTTCTTGACGAATTAATTTCCACCCCCAAACAAATCCAATGATTAAAAGCAAAAAGCTTGCCAATCCAAAACTTTGCAAGAAAATATCGGAAACGATTGCACCTGCCGTGCCCATCCAATTAGCTGGATCATTTTGAGTTGCCGTATTAAAAGACGGATCTTGAGAAGAATATCCCCAAATGGCAAGCCCAAGCCAAAGAGCAAAGAGAATGAGGGCAAATCCCGACAATTCACGCAGACTGCGTGCAAAGAAATTCTTAACACTTTGAGGGAGAAATTGAGAGTTAGGTGATAGCATCAAAAAAACTGTAAATGATTTGGATTTAGTTAGGTTGTTCTTTATTCATTATCTTATTCTATAGCACAAATAAAGAATATGCCCAATTAGATTCGACTTCATTACTCTCTAAACGGCTCTAGGTATTCCTCAAGCTGCGCCTGAAGCCTTGAAAGCCCCTCATGTGTGTCCGATTCACACCTGGCAACAAGGATAGCTTGGGTATTGGACGCACGAAGCAACCACCATCCATCATCCGTTGTGACACGGACTCCATCAATATCATTCAGTTTGACATCACTTTGGCGAAGCTTACCTTTTATTTCTTCAACGATTTGGAATTTACGCTCATCTGTGCAAGGGATACGAATTTCAGGGGTATTAATACGTTTTGGAATTTGATCAAAAAGATCCGCCAAAGAAAAAACGCTATCATGCAAGATATTTAATAAACGAATCGCCGCATATAACGCATCATCGTAACCATAATAGGTATCGGCGAAAAAGATATGACCGCTCATCTCACCGGCTAAAAGGGCACCTGTTTCTGCTATTTTTGACTTGATAAGAGAGTGCCCCGTTCGTGCCATAATAGCATGACCACCATGGTTTGCGATGTCATCAAACAAAACCTGACTGGCCTTGACGTCTGCAATAATGGTTGCTCCTGGATGACGTTTTAAAACATCACGCGACCACAAAACCATTAGCTGATCCCCCCAAAGAATACGTCCTTTGGAATCAACAACACCGATGCGATCTGCATCACCATCAAATGCAATACCAGCGTCACAGTTTTCTTTTCGTACTAAATCAATGAGCTGTTCTAAATTTTCGGCGACCGTTGGATCTGGGTGATGAGCTGGGAACGTGCCATCGATTTTTGTATTAATAGTATAACAATCGATATTTAGTCGCCCCAACTGTGCGAGTACCTCAACAACATGACCTGCAGCGCCATTGCCTGGATCAAACGCTATTTTTAAGCGGCGGTTTCCAGGCCTGTAATCTTGTAGAAGTCTTTCTATGTAATCATTTTGAACACTAACTTGCTGAACTGTGCCTCTTACAGGAGCAACTTCCTCTGGTGTAATTGCCAAGGCTTGAATATCTTTTCCAAAAAAAGGTCTATGGGTTAAAGCCATTTTAAAACCATTATCCTGACTTGGGTTATGCGACCCCGTCACCATAATGCCCGCATCTGTTTTTAAGTGTTTAATAGAATAATAAAGCATGGGTGTTGGCCCCAAACCAACATCAATCACATCAATACCACCTTGAGTAAGACCGTCAATAAGCGCGCTTATTAAAGCAGGCGAGCTTAGGCGACCATCACGAGCAACACTAACTGTTTTAAAATTTTGCGATCTCATCATGTAAGCAAAACGGAGACCTAAGGAAAGAGCATCTTCAACATTTAAGCTATCACCAAAAGTGCCACGAATATCATATTCGCGTAAGATTTGAGGATTAAATGTGTGCACGTTTGGTTCCTAAGTTTAATTTCAGATCCTCGGAACAAGTCCGAGGATGACAGTGTTGCTGTCCGAGGACAGCAGTTTTATTCTGCATATTTTGTACAATGTGTGATTTTCAGCCCCTACATTGTCATCCTCGGACTTGTTCCGAGGATCTTCACATCCCACCCAACTATCTAACATTTATTTTCCATTCTGCAAGTAAAAATTAAAATACTCTCTTACCATTCGATCGCTCTTAAGGATATGATCAAGATAATATGTTATCTATAAAGGCGACCCTATTATTATGAACAACAAAACACGCTTAAGTTTGACAGTTATTGCTTGTGGTTTAGCAATTGCCACTGGCCCTGGAATCGGTGGATATTTTATCGGACGCGCTATTGAAAGATTCAAAACACACGACAGAACTGTTGTTGTCAAGGGATTGTCAGAGCGTGAAGTCAAGTCTGATCTCGCTGTATGGACCTTGAATTTCAAGTCAAGCGGTAATGATTTGGCTATACTCGACCAAAAGATGGTGACTGATAAACAAGCTGTCCTTGAATTCCTTAAATCGCAAGGTTTTGAAGATGAGGAGATTAAACCAGCTACCTCAAGCGTATCCGATAAACTTGCCAGAGAGTGGGGAGATCAAAAAGAAGTTCAGAATCGTTACGTTATAGAAGGCTCCGTGACTCTTAGAACAAACAAAGTTGATCATGTCAAAAAATCAACTGGTGAATTAGGTGTTTTGATTAAAAAGGGAGTCGTTATCTCGGGTGATCCAAGCTATCACTACACGAAATTTATAGAGCTTCGTCCAGAAATGATAGGAGAAGCAACAAGAACCGCTCGTCAATCTGCTTTACAATTTGCTAATGATTCAGGTTCCAGGGTCGGCCCTATTCGATCTGCCAATCAGGGGGTATTTAGCATCCTTGGCAAAGACAATTACGGTGATCAGCATGACTACAATGAAATAAGAAGCTTAGAGAAAAAGATTCGTGTGGTAAGCACGATCACATTCAGTTTGAAAAAATAAGCCTCAGTATAAGGGCCACCACCTAAAAGGTGGTGCCCGCTGCCGGACTCGAACCGGCACGCCCGAAGGGCGACAGATTTTAAGTCTGTTGTGTCTACCAAATTCCACCAAGCAGGCTCTGTATTATTGGTAAGCGATTTTGTTTGACCTGGTCAAGCATTTTAAAGCAATTTTAACTATCTTCGTGAGATAATGGTGAGAAGGAAGTATTTTCTTTAAAGGCGTAGGTTTCAATGGAACATCGTATTCGAGATTATATCATCGATCAAAACTGGTCTGCTTATACAGAACAAGAACATGGTATATGGAAAACGCTCTTTGAGCGTCAGCATGACATTTTGCAAAAACGCGCTGTGCCAGAATTCTTGTATGGCGTTGATCATCTAGAGGTAGTCCCCGATCAAATTCCAAAATTCGAAGACTTAAACGAAATTTTAATGAGAACAACTGGCTGGAAAGTTGTCGCAGTTCCAAGTCTGGTTCCTGATGATATCTTTTTTACGTTATTGGCCAATCGTTGTTTTCCATCAACCTGCTTTATTCGTCGTGTTGATCAGATGGATTACTTGCAAGAACCTGACATTTTTCATGATATTTACGGTCATATCCCTCTCCTTATCCAACCCGTTTTTGCTAATTACATGGAATCTTACGGCAAAGCAGGTCTCAAAGCTTTAGGTGAAAACAGTCTCCATTATCTGGCAAGACTTTACTGGTACACGGTTGAGTTTGGTTTGATTGAAACACCGGATGGGCTTCGCACTTATGGATCAGGGATTGTTTCGTCAGCTGCAGAATCAAAATATTGCCTAGAGGATCCAACTCCAAATCGCCTGTGGTTTGATCTAAAACGTGTCATGCGCACCAATTACCGCATCGATGATTTTCAAGAAACTTATTTTGTTGTTTCAAATTTTGAAGATTTGATAACAGCAACAACCCAGAATCTGATGGGAATATACGAAGAATTAAAAGAACTTCCCGATTTTACGCCAGAGCAAGTGTTGGAAGAGGATTTAAGCTATTCCCCAAAACTCCCCTAGCCTATCCGCAATCAGTTGATCATATATTTTTGGCCGGGCGTGTCCCATATCATCGATGATAAGTTTCTCGGAATGCGCAATAGCGGCAGCTGTCGCATGGGCGTGCATAACAGGGATAATGGGATCATGAGCACCATGGATGATTAATGTGGGACATGAAATCTTTTCAACTTCGAAACGGGTTGGGCCAAAACCGCTGGCTAGAGCATGATTATGAGGAACCTGAACGGACCTCGAGGTATCCATACGACTGTAAACCAGCTCCAGCTGACTCTTCCATTCTTCCTCATCAAAGAGAGCTTTCTTGCCGTTAAAAACACGAATTGTTTCTAAGCCTTTGGCCATCCATTCATCGCGTTTATTCAGATCCGCTCCTGTCAATAGATTCTTCAATTCATTTAACGCTTCTGGGTTTGGCCCAGGAAGGTTTAAAAGAGCCGTGCTTATTCCCATAAAAGAATACACTTGCGGTGTGAAATCCATCGTCGACATAAAAAGCGTGAGGGTTTTGACACGATCAGGATGATCAATGCTTAAAATCTGTGCAATATAACCCCCCATCGAAGTGCCGGCTAAATGCGCTGAGGAAATACCATATGCATCCATAATAGCCAGAACATCATCTGCCATATCGCTCATTTTGTAAGGGGTTTTGCTGAAATCAATGCACGTCGAAAGACCAGTGTCTCTGGGGTCAAAACGAACGATACAATAACCCTTTTGTGAAAGCAGCAGACAAAAATCCTTTGACCACTGCACCCCTTGAGCAGCTGCCCCTGGGATTAGAATTACAAAAGGGTGGGATGGGTTTCCAAAAGATTCAGTCCACAGCTTTAAATCCTTATGGTCAATAAACTTTTCAGTCATTATGTTTTGCTCTTTTAGGTGTTTTATCCTAGATTAAGCTATAAATGTAAAAAGCTCTATGCTTGAGAAGTGTTTGTGAAAATAAAATCTTTTCTGTCTATGTCATCTGATTCGGCTAAGAATCGCAGCCTTTGGGGAATTGCTTGGATGAGCTTTTTCTGGAGCACGGCAACCGTCATGGTGTTTACCTTGCTCCCCACTTTTTTAACAGAAGAGTTAGGAGCCTCTAAAACCAAACTTGGAATGATTGAAGGCGTAGCGATTTTTTTAGCTTTTTTGGCCAAAGTATTTTCAGGTGTTCTAAGCGACTATTGGCGCACTCGAAAGCCACTGATTATGGTTGGGACATTTGCAAGCATTATCGTCAAATCTATGTTTGCCATGGCAACTTCTATTAGCTGGATTTTCATAGCACGTTCCATTGATCGTTTTAGCAAAGGCGTCCGTTCAGCACCAACAGATGCTTTGATTGCCGATCTATCTCCTCAGCACAAAGAAGGAGCAAGCTACGGTATTCGTTACATGCTGTACACCCTAGGAGCTGTCTTTGGTGGTGCTATTGCCGCAACCATTATGCATCTTTCCTCTCATAATTATCGGTTGGTATTTTGGCTGTCCGTCATTCCAGCAGCAATCGCTTTTCTTGTATTGGTTTTTGTTGTAAAACCACCCGTTGAAGAAAGCGACATAAAACAACGTCCTTGGCATTGGCGAGACGCCAGGTATTTACCGCCAATTTTCTGGAATTTATTAGGGGTGTCATTTCTATTGATGTTGGCGCGCTTTAGCGAAGCATTTTTAACTCTAAGGGCCAAAGATTTAGGATGGTCAATCCATATGTTGCCTTTGTTGATGGTTGGTTATGACATCGTGAATGCAGGCATTTCTTTACCAGTTGGAAAAATGGCGGATCGTTATAATCGCCAGAAAATGTTGTTAGCGGGCATCCTTGTTTTAACACTGACGAATCTTGTTATTATCAGCATTCACCAACCAGCTGGTATTTTCGTTGGTATGTTAATGGCGGGCCTTCACATGGGAATGACGCAAGGATTAATAGCAGCGCTTATTGCAGAAACGACATTGCCACATCTGCGTGGAACAGCTTTTGCACTTTATTATCTAACAAGTGGTACAGCTGTTTTGATTGGCAATAGTTTGGCCGGATATTTGTCAGATTATATGGGTGGTGCGGTTGGTGCTTTTTGGGGTGGTACCGTATTCACAATCTTAGCAGCCGCTTATTTGGTCAAAGTGATGCGAAGCACACGAGTGTAACTTGATGAGCATAGATTAATGATTAACGACTACTTCGGCATGCACAGGGATTTTTTAGAATCCTTAAAAATAAAACCAAGCATCTCTTTAACGGCCAAGTCCTCTGAATGATGTTTTTGTAATGCTTGCAAGCGCTCAGAGAGCGGCGTTTGATCATTGCATTCAAATAGCTTTTGATAGATATCCATTAATTCATGAATGGTATCAGATGAAAAACCACGTCTCTTCAACCCAATTAAATTAAGCCCATTCAAATAAGCACGGTCTCCCTTAACCATCGCGTAAGGGATTACATCCTTTTCAACGCCTGACATCCCACCAATAATAGCGTGCGCACCAATACGCACAAATTGTTGCACAGCCGAAAGTCCGCCAATAATAGCAAAATCGCCAATATCAACATGTCCTGCCAAGGTGGCATTATTTGCCATAACGACATTGTTTCCAACAATGCAATCATGAGCAACGTGAGATCCCACCATTAAAAGACAGTTATCACCCACCTGCGTTAGCATCCTGTGACCTTCTGTTCCTGGCTGAACAGTAACGTATTCCCGAATCGTTGTATCTTGACCGATGATCGTTTTTGAAGCCTCTCCTTTATATTTCAAATCCTGAGGAGGGTGCCCTAAGGAAGCAAAAGGATAAATTTTAGTTCTATCGCCAATGGTAATATCACCACTGATCGATACATGCGACACAAGGTGTGCATTTGCTTTAATAACAGCCTTTGGCCCCACACAACTGTAAGGACCTATGATGACGCCTTCTTCAATGACAGCTCCATCTTCGATAATTGCTGTCGGATGAATCAAGGCTGAATTAACTTTTTGACTTTTAGATTGAAGCATAAAAAAACGTACCCTATTCAGCAATCATAGCTGTGAAAATTGCTTCATCGGTCATTGAATCTCCAACCCATGCTTCACCTTTAAATTTCCACACATTGCCACGACTTCTCTCTTTGGTGACTTTCAACTTAAGCACATCACCTGGAAGAACCGGCTTTCTGAATTTTGCTTCTTCTATGGACATAAAATAAACAAGATTGGTTTGATTCTGGGTGATGATCTCACTCTGTCCCTTTTCGACCAAAAGACTTTTAACAACCAATGCTCCAGCTGTCTGCGCCATTGCTTCAATGATTAACACACCAGGCAGAATCGGACGATCAGGAAAGTGCCCTTGAAAATACCACTCATTCATCGATACGTTTTTAATGCCTATGGCACTATGCCCTACTTGAACATCTTCAATACGATCAATCAACAAAAAGGGATAACGATGAGGGATAAGACACATGATTTCTTGAATATCAATCGTCAAATTCTTATTCGAGTTTGCTTCAAAGTCGTGCGAAATTATTTTTGCTCCACTTGTCTGCTTCTTCATGTTTTTTTTCCTTTAATCAAATTTTGCAAAGCAATAGTCTGCTTGTGCCAATCTCTCACAGGAATGGCCGGAGAACCTGCAATTATCTCCCCTTTTTTTACATCGCGCATCAATCCGCTTTGAGCGGCAATTTTAACACCATCACCAACATTTAGATGCCCAGCAATTCCTACTTGCCCTGCTACAATCACAAAGTTCCCTAACTTCGTACTGCCTGCAATCCCCACTTGGGCTACCAAAACACTATTATCGCCTATTTCAACATTATGGGCGATTTGAACCAAGTTGTCGATGTGCACCCCATTGCCAATTTTCGTATTAGCAAGACTTCCACGATCAATTGTGGTGTTAGCACCTATATGGACATTGTCACCTATAATAACAAGTCCCAATTGCGGAATATCGAAATGACCCAAAGCATCCATATGAAAGCCGAAACCTGACTGGCCAATACGAGCACCTGGTTTGATGTAAACCTGATTCCCTATAAGAGCATGACTAATAGTCACATGAGGTTCTATAAAACATCTCTCTCCCAAAACGGACCCTGCTTTAATAACTGTATGCGCCCCTATGGAACAGTTATTTCCAATAATAACGTTCTCTTCAATCACGGCAAACGGGCTGATAATGCAATCTTTGCCAATATTGGCTCTTGGATGGGCAAAGGCTTCTTCTGCAATGTTGTTAAAGAGCTGGGTGTTGGGATAAAAAATTGAGGCAACTTGACCAAAACAACGATAGGGATGATTTGTTATAAGAGCGATTGTTGAGGGCGGAACTTGGTCTGCATACTCAGACGTTACAAAACAAAGGCCTGTTTTTGTTTTTTTTAATTCCTCTAAATATTTAGCATTATGAAAATGACTTACATCTGTCGAACCTGCCGATGAAAGCGGTGCAACACCTTTGAAAGAAATTTCTAAATCTTTGCCATTTGGCAGCGCTATCTTGGTGTACTCACAAATTTGAGCCAACGTTAAAGAATTTGGTTCTTTAAAAAATCGAGGATCAATCATCGGGCGGTCCTTTACTTATTAACTAGTGGGCAATGTCACATTCGGCAGCTTTTTATCGAGTCGTTTGATAACTTCATCAGTGATATCAAAACCGGTATCTGCATAAAGAATTGCCTGCGTTTCTTGAATTGTTTTGTTTAAAACAAGGTTAAAACCGTATTCTTTTACAATTTCTTGGATAATTTGATGAAATTGAGCTTCTAGTTTTTCGGTCAGAAGCGAAAATTGTTTTGTCAGTTCTTCTTGTTTTTTGTGAACAATCTGCCCTAGCTCTGACCCTTTTTTATCCAACTCTAGTTTTTTCTTTTGTTTTTCTTGAGGAGCATCTTTGCTCATTTTAAAATTTTCATACTGCTGACGTATTGCAGTTTCTTGATCAAGGATTTCCTTATGCGCCGTCGTGTGCTGTTCTTCCAGAAGCTGACGCACTCTCATAAAAGGAATGGACTGACTCTTAATTTTCACACTATCAATAATAGCAATTCGGACAGATTTTGCCTCAATGGGGTGATACCCTTTAAAAAGGTAAAAAGATCCCCCAATCACCAAGATGATTATAGTAAGGAGAAGAACTTTAACCAGGTTATTCAATCTGTTTTCCTAAGATGAGGTTCTAGAATCTCGTGGAAAAACCAAATAAGATTCGTTGCGTCTTATCATACTTTTTCTTCTTTAAAGGAAAAGCATAATCGATACGAAGCGGACCAAACGGAGACGTCCATGAAACACCAAAACCGGCAGAAGCACGTGCTGCATTTTCATCAACAACATTCGCATTTTTCTGACCTGGGCGCCAAGTTGCACCAACATCTGTAAAGACAGCTCCCTTGATGCCAAATTCAGTCGGCAATCCTATAGGAAATACCACCTCAGCCGTTGATGTCCAAAAACGTGTACCACCAAGTGAGTCCCCGGTAACCGTATCACATGGCCCTATACCGCCATATTCAAAACCTCGCAAAGAATCAGCACCAAGCTGAACGCTGTCAACAACGCGAATTGTTTTTTGAACTCTGTCAATGCGCCCAACCGATCCTTTTATTCCAAGGATAACATCTTCCAATAAAGCACGGTACCAGTTGGCCCCTAATTCATTTCTAAGGTAATTAACATTACCCCCAAGACCCGCATAGGTATTGGTTAAACTAACGAGATATCCAGATGTTGGATTGACGCGACTATCACGACGATCATAAGCAACAGTATGAGCCAAAGAAGAAATAACTGATTTACCAGCTTGCTGACGGATAATGTTCGAAGCCAATGGTGAAATATGACCAACGTCATCATGTCTTATACCATAGGTCCAAGATTGCAACCAATAGGTGCTGAGTTTATAACCCAACCCAACGTTGACACCTTTTGTTAACTGGTGATATGCGCTAAACCGCGTTGAACGAATACTAAACACGTCCGCACTGGCCGCTAGATTGCGATCCAAAAAGTATGGCTCAAGGATACCCACGTCAAAGTCTTGTCTTTTCTTAGCAACAGTAAAATCAGCATGGACAACTTGTCCCGTTCCTCTGAAATTGCGCTCGACAACACGGATGTTAGCCAAAGGACCATCAAGAGTCGAATATCCGCCAGCTAATCCTAACTCACCCGTGGGTTGCTCTTCCACTTTTACAAGCAATTGAGCTTGATCAGGAGCGCTCCCTTGGACTGTTTCAATTGTAGCTGTCTTGAAATACTGAAGGTCTTTTAAATTTCTTTCAGACTGCTTAATTTTTGCCGCATTGTAAGCATCCCCTTCATGAAGCGCTATTTCACGGCGAAGAACGTCATCGCGTGTACGGTCATTTCCGACAATAACGATTTTTTCAATGTAAACACGTGGGCCTTCTTTAATTTCGAAAGTAATAGCCGCTGTTTTTGTTTCGTGATTTTTTTCAATTTTGGGCTCAACTGCTACGAAAGCAAATCCTTGAGTCCCAACTGCATCCGTAATAGCATTAACCGCTTTCTCAAGCATTTTGCCGCTAAATACATCACCTTCACTAAATTCGACTTTATCCTTAAGCGCATCAGCCTTAACAGATGCAATATGAGAAACAAAATCAATTTTTCCAAAATGATAAAGCTGCCCCTCATCAACGGTAAATGTCAGCAAGAAATCTTTTTGGTCAGGGCTAAGTTCAGCGATCGACGCAACAATTCGAAAATCGGGATACCCATTATCATAGTAAAACTTCCGTATGGCTTGCTGGTCACTTACAAAGCGATCTGGATCATAAACATCATCTACTGCAAAAAAGCGGTACCAACGAGTCTTCTTTGTTAAAAGTTGCTCTTCTAATTTCTTACTTGAAAAATGCTTATTACCAATGAAATTAATTTTACGGACATAAGTCACAGCACCTTCGTTGATTTCGAATACTAAATCAACACGATTTTCTGGTAGCTTGATAATTTTTGGATCAACTTTTGCTCCAAAACGACCCATACGTCGGTAAATTTCTAAAATGCGTTGCTGAGCTTCTTGAATTCGCGTACGAGAAAGAACCTCTCTAGGACGAAGCTTAACTTCTTCTTGAATAACATCATCTTTTAATTTGCTATTTCCTTCATAGGCAACACGGTTGATGATGGGGTTTTCATCAACTGTAACAACGAGCGTCTGCCCTTCTTGGGTGACGTGTACATCCGTGAAGTATCCTGTTGCGAACAAATCCTTAAGCCCTTGATCCATTTTAGCAGAATCAAAAGCATCACCCACTTTTAAGGGCAGATAAGAATTGACTGTTTCAGATTCAACGCGCTGATTACCAAGGATTTTTATCTCTTTAATAGTCGTCTCTGCTGTAGCATATCCCGCTGAGAATAGAAAAACCCCGAGAACAATCTTTTTGAAGGTAAATTTTTTGAACATATATTTTCTTAAAACCAGTTTATTATTACTTGAAATACTTTATAACGCATCAGATCATTCCATGTTGCAAATACCATAGTCCCACCAACAACAATAAATCCAGCTAAAAAGATGTATTCCTGCATTTTCTGACCAATTGCTTTTCCTCTGATCCCTTCAATTGTGCATAACACAATATGCCCTCCATCCAGAACCGGAATTGGCAACAGATTGATCAACCCTAGGTTAATTGACAAGATAGCCATAAACCACAAAACAGTAGCCATTCCACTTTTTGTGCTTTGAGCGGCCATGTCACCGATAGAAAGAATACCACCTAACTCTCCAGAACCTTTTTGCCCCATAACAAGCGATCCTAAGGCTTTCAATGTATCTACCGATAAATTCCAGGTGAAGGAAAAGGCATGTATTACAGCTGAGAGTGGATTCTGAGGTTCGTAAGAGGGCTCACCAGGAGCAATCCCCAATTTAGCAACAGGTGTTTTTTCTCCTGTTGCTGGATCCAGCTGATAAAGCGATAAATTTTTTGTAAGAGCTTCGTCTTGACGGTTAATAATAACAGTAATATCTTTGCCAACATTTTCTCGGATCAAGTGCCTTAATTGATCAAAGTCTTTTACGTCTGCTCCATTAATCTTGGCTATTTTGTCTCCCGCTAGTATTCCAGCCTCGCAGGCAATCATACCAGGTTCCGCTTTCCCAACAGTTGCTGGCAAAGTAGGCACGCCTTTAAAGATAAAAAGAAAAGAAAAAACAATGATTGCAAAAACATAGTTAGCCGCTGGTCCCGCGACAGCAACAGCAACACGTTGCCAAGGCGTTTTTGAATGCAGTGTTTGTTGTTTTTCCTTTTCTGAGAGAGTATCCACACTGGCATCTGCTCGGCCACTGCTAACATCTGCATCCCCCAACATTTTCACATATCCACCAAGAGGAATAAGGCTAAAGCGCCAACGCGTTTCATGCTTATCAGTCCACCCAAAAATTTCAGGGCCAAAACCGATTGAAAAAACAGCGACCTTAACACCATTTCGTCTTGCAACTAAGAAATGTCCCATTTCATGAACAAAAACCAAAATAGTCAAAATAACAATGAAAGGAATTAAATAACCAATAATCGAAGCAATCACGAACAGCCGATCCTATATGTCCAGATACAATTACCTGACACGTTAGCATTTTCCAGAAAGAAACACCATAAGGTATGAAAAATTTTGTGGGGAACTTCATCGCATTTCAAACTTGAATGGAGCGATTAATCTTTCGTTAAGCATCAACCCAATAAACTTCTACAGATGACCGTTCAATTCCAAATTTCTGTGGGAGTATACTTATGCTTAATTTTTTCAGATTATGCAGTTTTTACGTATTGATAACGATTGCGCAAGGAGCTGAAGAACCAAAACATTTCATGCCTGATGATTATGTCAAGGCTACCACCGTTTTTCTTCATCCTCAAACTGCCGAAAGCATTGATACTGCAGCCATGCCAGCTCTCGTTATTGGAAGAGGAAATGCTCAGGGAGTCGTTGCAGGTAAAGTCACTGATCCTTTGCTGCAGAATGTTTCAGGGTGGTTTTTCCTTGATCCTATACCACAACATCATAATAGCCCACAAAGCCCTGACTCTATCGTCTCAAAATGGCCCCCAACTTCTGATTTAGAGGCAACTTTTGCAGGAAAATTTAGCCGTGTCCTGTTTGATTTCGGCGTTCTAAATTATATAGGTGATACCGGAGAAATTGGTACGTTATTGAGAGGGAGATATGCAGAAATCATGAGTATCACAGGAGATAGAACGAAAGAAAGTTTTGAATACCCTTACCAATATGAAGACTATATTCGAGCAACCTATCCTGAAAAAACAACCCCTATACACGACAAATGCCACTCTTGTTTGCGAGCTGTTGAAGACGCGCAACACTCAGTGTTGGAACAAGGAATTCAAAGTGCTTTTTCTTGCTTGAAATCAGGAGGACATTTGTTTGTTCCAATAGAAGAACGCCTCCCTTATTTAGATGCCGCAAACCTGGCAAGAACTTTGGGGATTCCGGCAACGCAGATACACGCGGAAAGCTGGACATCACTAGATGGAGAATGGACATCAGATAACCCACTCCTTCCAGAAGTTCAAAAAGGCGACGGCTGTAGCGCCGTTACATGGAAGTGGTTTGTTATTTCGAAATTAGCAGTAGCTGAAGAAGAATAAGGTCTGCAAAAACAGCCTTAAATTTATTTTGACGATCGCACAAAAGATGATCTAGGCTATGCTCGTGGTTCCACCCCTGGTGATTTTCTTGAACATCATCATACACCACGAAACAAGCCTGTTATTCCCACACAAAGATCCGAACACAACCCAAACGCAGCAGCTAATTTGCGTAAGGATTCTTAGTGCCCTTAAAGCTTAAACGAATTGGAATGCCTGGCATTTTAAAATCAACGCGCAGAGCATTAATTAAATAGCGTTTATAGGAATCAGGCACATCACCGGCCTTGTTGGAAAAAACAACAAAAGTCGGTGGTCGTGTTTTGATTTGTGTCATGTATTTGGGGCGAATGCGATGGCCTGAAACCATTGGCGCTGGATGCGCATCCACTTTAAATTGCAGCCATCGATTCAACTCAGCTGTTGGCAGTCGGCGATTCCAACTTTGCTCCACCTCTAAAACAGCTTTCATCAATTCTGGAACATTTTTATTATTTAAAGCTGAAATAGGCACACAAGCAATTCCCTTGGCCTGAGCAAAATGGACATCAAGTTGTTCACGTAAATGCGTTAAGAGTTTGTCTTTATCTCTGACCATATCCCATTTATTCACAGCAAGAATCAAAGCTCTGCCTTCTTCAATCACCTGAGCCGCTAAGGTCAAATCTTGTTTTTCAATCAATTCATCTGCAGGGATAGAACCATCAATCACCAATATAACCACCTCGGCATAGCACAAGGTTCGCTCTGCATCCATAATGGCTAGCTTTTCAACATCTTCGTCTACACGGCTTCGTCTTCGAATACCCGCTGTATCAACCAACTCTATTGAACGTCCTTCATATTGCCAAGGCAACGTAATTGCATCTCGCGTCACGCCCGGAATATCAGCTGTTAATTGACGTTCCTCACCCAACAATGCATTCACTAACGTTGATTTTCCAACATTGGGTCGGCCCATAATGGCAAGACGAAGTGGCTTTACAGAAGTATCTTCTTCATCTTCCTCTGCTTCTTTAACAAAAGGCCTAAGAACCTCTTCTAAATCGGACATTCCCAAACCATGCTCAGCTGAAACGGCGATAGGATCACCTAAGCCTAAGACAACCGCATCGGACATGCCCTGAACGCCGTGTTTTCCTTCTGTTTTATTCACCAAAAGAATAATTGGTTTATTGGACTGTCTAATAAGATTTGCAAGTTCACGGTCATAAGGAGTGCATCCGACAATTCCATCAACCACAAAGACAACTACATTTGATTGTTCGATTGCAGCCATCGTTTGTCTTCGCATGCCTTGAGAAAGTTCCGTAGATAATTCTTTCGAATCAGGATCTATTAAACCTGGCGTATCAATGACCCGGAATCGAAGCCCCATAAAGTCAGCAAGCGCCTCACGGCGGTCGCGCGTTACTCCCGGTTGATTGTGTACCAAAGCCAAACGCTTACCGACCAGTCGGTTAAAAAGAGTTGATTTACCAACATTAGGGCGCCCAACGAGCGCCACTAAAGGTAAATCATAATCACTTCCACGCATATAATTCGGCCTGATCGTTCAAGATATATAATGTCTTATCCGCAATAACAGGTGACAATAAACTTTCACCATCAAAAGTAAGCGCTTTCGTCATTTTGCCATCAGCAACACTTAAGAACTGCACTTGACCATTTGATCCACTAAAGACCAATTCTGCTCCAGCTATAACAGGTCCTGCCCAGAAAATTGGTTTTTTATCATCTGGTGATAACTTAGGCAAAGCAGCCGCCCAACGTACTTTTCCAGTTGTGCGTTGCAAGCAAAGAACATCACCTTGTCCGGTCAACAGAAACATCCAATCTCCAGAAACAGCTGGAGTTCTAACGCCACCAACTTCTTTTTGCCATTGTCGAATACCCGTTTTTAAATCAATCGCAGTCATACGTCCACCATGACTAATAGCAATGACTTGATTGCGATCAACAATGGGACGGGCGCGAATGTGTGGAATACTTGTAACGGTGTCGATACGCACAGCTGAGGTTAACATTTCCACCCACAATTCATGTCCGTTTTCAGCTTGCAAAGCACAGATCTCACCTGATGAATAAGCAACAATCACAACGTTATCAATAACCGCAGGATTGGCTGTCCCAAGCAAGGCTGCTTGTTCAATAATGCCTGCATGCATCCAAATAGGTGTCCCAGCCTTAGCATCAAAAGCATGAGTTTCATTGTTAATTGTCACAACGAACACACGTCCATCTTTAACTGTTGGCGCTGAACGAACAGGCGACATCACATTGGCACGCCAAAGAATAGCCCCATCTTTTGGATTCAAACTTAAAATGTCACCAAAGGAAGTTGTTGCATATAGAACACCATTATCAAAAGCAACACCTCCTCCTAAAGGATCTCCGCTTTCATCCTCTTGTGTTGTTTTTTGTTTCCAACGAATCTCACCCGTGATCGCATTAATGGCATAAACATCACCCATTGCGTCCATTCCATAGAGTGTTCCGTCATACACAATAACGCTTGAAATTAATCTTTGACCTTCATAAGAACCAGACCCCATATTCACTTGCCAAACTTTTTCAGGTTTTGCAGATAATTCAACAGGAGGCAAGGCATGAGTTGTGTTTCCTCCAACTTGCGCCCAATCTCGATTAGGCACACTCGAAGCCACAGTGACAGGTTCGTGGATGATGGAAGGGTCAGGTTGTAATGACTGATCCAAAACAATAAAAGACTCTCTCGTGCCCGTTAAAGGGATCTTGTCTTTATCACACGCTGTTAATAAAAAGACACAACCCATAAGAAAGAGAGTGCCGCGGAACATATTTTTCATCTGATTTTAAGCTTTCTTTTCCGGTTTAGGCATTTGCATTTGACCGGCAATGGTTTGTGACATTAACTGGGCTCTCATACGCATATTGTCAGGTGTTTTTGGATCTTGCGCTAAGGCTACAAAAACCTCAGATGCATTCACCAGATCATTTTGTTTAAACAAGATGAAACCTTTTAGCTCATTCGCCAAGTTATGCCAAGGATTATCTGGGTGCACCAAGGGTTCAAGATCGCTTAAAAACTCATTCAACGTTTTTTGATCCCCAAAATCTGTTGTTTCATCAACTTTCATATTCACCAAAAAGAAAGTCGCTAAATCTCGCAAACTTTTATCAACTTTTGAATCTTTGGCTATGGATTCATAAATTTCTTTTGATGCTGTGAAATTCTCATTCGTTCCTTCTTGGGCATACAAAGAAGCTTGGGCGAATCTTGCCAAAATCGCATAGCTTTTGTGAGATACTTGTGACAAAGACTGCATCACTCCCATTGCCTCAACAATTTTTCCTTGTGAGATCAAATCTTCAGCCCCAATAAATTGCTCTGAATAAAGCTGATGCTGTTTGTGTTGATGATTTTGCCAAGCCATGTATCCGCCTGTTAAAACAAAAACGCCAATCACGGCTGCAACAGCCGTCTTTCCGTATTCTTCCCATAATTTCTGGAATTTTTCTTGGCGAATGTCGCTTTCAACTTCTTCCAAAAATTCGTCAAATTTATCAGTCATTATTTAGAAACCCCAGACTTTATGTTTTTGCCACAAGCGTGAAAAAATTGATATAATATCCGTAATATAGCAACAGTTGTAGATTTTCAGTATAAAAAAGTTTTTTCAAAGGATTTAGGGTGAATCATGCAACAGCTTCTTTCATACACACAAACAACAGACACCGTTAAAGTGACGGTGTTTCCAGTTTATTTAGAAAGTCAATCAGCACCAGAAAGCAGCCAATTTATTTGGGCTTATCACGTTCGTATCGAAAATTTAGGAATTGAAAGATGTCATCTCAGGAATCGCTATTGGAAAATTACGGATGCTTTGGGAAGAACCCAAGAAGTATGGGGTGATGGTGTCGTTGGTGAAGAGCCTCAGTTGTTACCTGGGGATATTTTTGAGTACACAAGCGGCACACCTTTATCAACATCTTCAGGAATCATGATGGGATTCTATGTTATGGAAAAGGAAAATGGGGATCGTTTCCAGGTTGATGTCCCGGCCTTTTCCTTAGACAGCCCGCATGAGTTCATGCTAGTTAACTAATGTCATTCTCGCATTTATTGCGAGAATCTTAGATCCTCGGAACGAGTCCGAGGATGACAACAAGAAGAAAGAAATATATGCGTCCAACAAAAGATGAGGCAGAAAAAGCTGTTCGCACTTTAATTGCCTGGGCAGGCGACAATCCAGACAGAGAGGGTCTTAAAGAAACACCTGGTCGTGTTGTAGAGGCCTTTGAAGAATATTTTAGTGGATATAAAACAGACCCAACAGTTTATCTTCAAAAAACATTCGAAGAAGTTGCCGGGTACGATGAGGTTATTCTTTTGCGTGATATTCGTTTTGAATCTCATTGCGAACATCATTTAGCACCCATCATTGGGGTTGCGCATGTTGCTTATCTGCCTAATAAAAGAGTCGTTGGCATTAGCAAACTTGCCAGAGTGGTTGAAATTTTCTCTAAACGTTTGCAGATCCAAGAAAAAATGACAGCAGAGATTGCCCATACCATTGATCAAATTTTACAACCCTTGGGCGTTATCGTTTTAATAGAAGCGACTCACCACTGTATGTCAACGCGCGGCATTTACAAGCCTGGATCCAGCATGATCACCAGCCATACGACAGGTGTCTTAAAAACGGATGATGACTTAAGACGGGAAGTGTTGGGTATGATTCAAAGCAAAAATGGTTTGAGTGGGTAAAAAGGGCGTCTCAATAGCCGCCCTTTTTAAGTTTCTAAGCTACATCCGCCAAAGCGCCATCTCCACCGCCGCCGATCATGCTATCTGCGACAAGGCCAGCATTATCACGAACAGCCCGTTCGATTTGTACTGCAATTTCTGGATTTTCTTTTAAAAACGTTCTCGTTGCTTCACGTCCCTGACCAATGCGTTGCGTTCCGTAAGAATACCAAGATCCAGCTTTTTCAATCACCTCTGCTTTAACGCCAAGGTCAATAAGCTCACCCGTCTTTGAAATACCCTCGCCATACATAATATCAAAATCAACAACCTTGAAAGGTGGAGCCATTTTATTTTTAACGACTTTTACGCGGGTTTGGTTGCCAATGACTTGGTCCTTGTCTTTAAGTGCGCCAACACGACGAATATCAAGACGAACAGAGGCATAAAATTTCAATGCATTACCACCGGTTGTGGTCTCAGGATTCCCAAACATCACGCCAATCTTTTGACGGATTTGGTTAATGAAAATGACCATACACCCTGATTTCGAAATCGAACCCGTTAATTTGCGAAGAGCTTGACTCATCAAACGCGCTTGAAGGCCCATATGAGAATCACCCATATCACCCTCAAGTTCAGCCTTTGGTACAAGAGCGGCGACGCTATCAACAACCAACACGTCAATGGCTCCACTGCGTACAAGTGTATCGGCAATTTCTAACGCTTGCTCTCCGGTATCAGGTTGAGAGATCAAAAGCTCATCCAAACTAACCCCGAGTTTCCTAGCATAGCTTGGATCCAATGCATGCTCCGCATCAACGAAGGCACAAGTTCCACCCAGTTTTTGGGCTTCTGCCACAACATGAAGAGCCAAGGTTGTTTTACCAGAAGATTCTGGACCATAGATTTCAATAACACGACCCTTTGGCAAACCGCCAATTCCAAGCGCAATATCGAGCCCAAGAGATCCTGTCGAAATAACTTCAGCGTCAACAGCAATATCTTTTGAACCCAATTTCATAACCGAGCCCTTGCCAAAGGCTCTCTCTATTTGTGCCAAGGCTGCATCTAATGCTTTTGTTTTATCGCCGCGATCTGGATTACTCATCTTTATTTATTCCTTTGGTGTTTATAAAGTTTGTTCACTATAACAAATGCTTGCGCATTCAACAAACTAACTTTCATATCTTTTAAATGGCATTTATATGCATAATTTTGGTGGATTGTTTCTTGTTTGTAAAGAGGAATGGAATATTTATTTTATTCCCGCCCCAAATTCAAAACCTCTTTCACCTTAGCAGCTAAATCTTTCAAGGTGAAAGGTTTAGCTAAAAAATGAATCTGCGCATCATCATCCAAGTTTTGCCTAAAGGTGTCTTCGGTGTACCCAGATATAAAAATGGTTTTGGTATCAGGCAACATATCACGGATTCTTTTACTAAGCGTTGGTCCATCCATCTTTGGCATAACAACGTCTGTTATCAAAAGATCGAAAGCTTCTCCCCCTTTTTTCAGCAATTCAAGGGCTGCTTCGCCACTGTTGGCCTCGAGCACACGATACCCTTTTTCTCTAAGAGCTCTGGCGCTAAACAAACGAACAGCATCTTCGTCTTCAACCAATAAAATAGTTTCTACACCCGTCAAATCGCCTGCGGGATGTTCAATTTGATTTGTATAAACTTGTTCAGACCCAACATACTTTGGCAAAAAGATCTTGAACGTAGTGCCATTATTCACTTCGCTTTCAACACTGACAAAACCACCTGTCTGTTTAACAATTCCATAAACAGTGGAAAGACCAAGTCCTGTACCTGACCCCAGTTCTTTTGTTGAAAAGAATGGCTCAAAAATATGCTCAATGTTTTCAGAGCTAATCCCGTGCCCTGTATCAATCGCTTCAATCAAAACATAATCGCCAGGAGGCATCATGTCATGCCCAACCCGGTGGGATCTGTGGCATTGATAATGACCCGTTCGAATCACAAGCGTACCACCCTGTTGCATGGCATCACGTGCGTTCACAGCCAGGTTAATAATCACTTGCTCTAACTGACTGGCATCAACCTTTACTGGCCACAAATCGCGCCCATGAATCATCTGCAATTCAATGCCAGCACCAATCAGACGACGAAGCAACGCCGAAAGCTCTGCGAGCGTATCCGTTATGTTAATTACTTTAGGTTGCAAGTTTTGCTGACGTGAAAAGGCCAATAACTGACGAACCAGATTGGCTGCTCGATTTGCATTCTGCTTGATCTGCACTACATCCATATAAGACGGATCATTTGGCATATACCGTTGCAAAAGCAAATCACAAAAACCGATCATCGCTGTCAAAAGGTTGTTAAAGTCATGCGCAATACCACCGGCCAATTGCCCAACTGCTTGCATTTTCTGAGATTGGATAAATTGCTGCTCAAGACGCTTTGGTTCAGAAATATCGATAAACTGCATCATCAACGGTACAGGTTGATTGAAATTAAGGGGGCTTTCTAGTCGACTGACATAAGCAGTTGTGTGAATTTTTCCGCCTTCGAATCGCATTTCAAAAGGTAACGGCGCTCCTTGGTTCTCATTAATTTTTTGTAAACGACCGATGACATCTGGACGCATAGAACTTTGAATTAAATCATAGAAACTATCACCGATATTGAGCGTATGATTATCAATAACAACCACTTCGCTAATCATAATGGCAAACGCTGGGTTAAAAGCGACAATCTTGCCGGTTTCTTCAACCATAACAGCTGGTATGGGCGCATGGGAAAATGTGGTTTGATTTAGATAATCTTCTTCACCATTATTGTGAACGGTTAAGGTTTCCGCATCCAAACGACATAAAAGCGACGCCTGTATGCGTCCTCCTACTTTGGTTGGTGGAAACCATAACGCTTTGAAAGCGGGTTGTTTGTTGGGTTTGACATTGACGACTCTAATCTTAGAATCTTCCTCGTCCCAGCTCGTACCATTCGCACCCACGTCAATGAATTCTTTTAAGGGTTGGCCAAGGGATCGCTCTTTGTCCAAGGCAAGCCACTGGCAAAAAGTTGTATTCATGCCAACCACGTGCCCTGTGTGATTAACATAAAAAATGGCAAAAGGGGCCGCATCCAGAAAAGCTTCTAATTGATTGTAGTTTTTCTTAAGTTGAGTATACCCATCCAAATAGCTGGTGATTTCGATGATGGATGCCAACAGAAAGTGTCGTCCTCCCAATAGCAATGGATCCATAGGTAAGACATGTGTTAACCACCACCTTTGTTGTTGCCCAAGACCATTGCCACCACCGACGAGCAATGCCTCGCCTGGTTGATGATCTTCGACCCATTCCTTAAACGCAACTGATTCCATGGATGGGTTTACACGCATCATAAATTTGCGCAAAAATTCCTTTTTATGAGGGTAAGCATGAGGATGCGTTGTAAAAAGCGTTTTGCCATATTCGTCAAAAGCCGCTAATTCATAATTTTGAGAGATCGCCGAAAAAGCTGCTTTGACTGTATCCATTTCCTGAGATAAACGGGCATATTTTTGCTGTAGCTGAAAAAAAGCAACAAGACCAATTCCACTTAGAGCTACAACACCAATAAGGCTTCCCCAAACGATAGTATGACTGGCCCAAAAAGCGATACACCCTAAGCAAATCAGCCAAAGCAAGATAATCAAGGCTGAACCAATTAAAATCGAAATTCGCTTCATAAAACTTAGGCTTTCCGTTTAGAAAGAGAAAAACAAATTGACACTAAAAGGCTTAGCAGAATTATGGTAAGCGAATAGATAGGAGAGATATGGATAATTCCCACCATCTTTAATCCGACAAAACATAAAATAAATGCGAGTCCTTTTTTCAAATAAATAAAGGAGGAAATTGCTCCTGCCAACAAAAAGTATAATGACCGTAGGCCTAAAATTGCAAAGACATTCGAGGTGTAAATGATAAAAGGATCCATGGTAATTGCAAAAATAGCTGGGATTGAATCCACTGCAAAAATAACATCAGAGAGTTCTACCAAAACTAAAGCTGCTAATAAAGGAGTTGCCTTTTTGGTTCCTCCAACTTTAAGCCAGAAACTTTGTCCATTGAATTGGTCTGTTAAGGGTAAATTTCTTTGTATGAATTTCCAAAGTCTTCCCTGTTTTATATCTTTAGTCTCATCATGTTGTCTGAGCATCTTGAGGCCTGTTATTAATAAGAAGCCTCCAAAAACATACATTAAGAAATGAAACTTTTGCAACAGAACAACGCCGGCGAAAATCATCAGAATACGGAGAATAAGAGCTCCAAATATACCCCAGAAAAGCACCTTATGCTGATATTTCAAAGGAATCCCAAGACCTTCGAAAATCAATACAAAGACCATAATGTTATCAAGACTTAAGGACTTTTCAATAGCATACCCTGTAAAAAAGTTCACGGCAGATTCGTACCCTTTTGTCTTTAAAACCCAGAATCCGAAAAGAACGGCCAAGGTAAACCACAGAAGACTCCACAGCAAAGATTCTTTATAAGTTGGGGCGTGAGCTTGTTTTCTGAAAACCCCCAAATCCAGGCTTAGAATAAGAAGGATTGCTAAATTAAAACTGATCCAGGGGAAAGTCGTTAAATTTTCGAGAGACATGGAGAACCTACTTTAAAAAACCAACCAAAGAAAGTTAGCGCCTATTTCAACCAGGATCACCTTAAAATGGTTAATGATTTCTTAACTACGTGACCAAGATTTCTTAACTTGAGCAAACGTTCCTTCTTTCAAAGCTCTACGAATAGCCGTCATTAGACGATTCATAAAAGAGACATTGTGAATTGAAATCAAGGTGTACGCCAAAAGCTCCTGAGCCTTTAACAAATGATGAATATACGCTCTGGAATAATTTTTGCAAGTTGCACAAGGACAATCAGATTCAATTGGATTGCCATCTAAGCGGAATTGACTGTTTCTAAGATTAATATGTTCTCTTGTCTCATCAGGATTGTGCATAGAACGAACCAGCGCTCCACCATGCCTGGCTAACCGTGTTGGATGCACACAATCAAAGGTATCTATTCCCTGCTCAACACCAGAGAAAATATCACTAATCCCTCCAATCCCCAAAAGATGTATGGGTCTCTCGCGACACAAATGCTCTGTCGCTAAACTCACCACATCATGCATTTGCTCTTTGCTGGCACCGAGAGAACCACCAACGGCATGCCCAAAGAAAGGGTGACTGTTGACAAAATCACAACCGGCTTTACGCAAATCGGGATAAACACCACCTTGGATAATACCGTACAGTTGCTGCGTTCCTGTATCCCCTCTCTTGAATTCAGCCAAAGATCTAAGTGCCCAACGATGACTCATTTCCATAGATTCAGCTGTGTAATTCTTGTCAACGTGGTAAGGCGTGCATTCGTCCAAAACGACGATAAGATCGGCGCCCAATTGCCGTTGAATTCGAATTGATTCTTCTGGTGTTAATAAATACTCCCGGCCATTTAAGTATGAACGAAACCTTGCTCCCTCTTCTGAAATACGAAGCAACGTCTTTTTCCGGCCCGTCATTCTCTTGCCTTTAATTTCAGAGGCAACCGATCCATGCCCCAAACTAAAAATCTGGAATCCACCTGAGTCTGTTAACATCGGTCCACGCCAACCGGTAAACTTTTGCAATCCCCCCATTTTTTCAACAACCTCTGGACCTGGTTGCAACATCAGATGATACGTGTTTGAAAGAATGATCTGAGTATCAGCCGCTTTCATATCTTCAGCACTCAGACTTTTCATAGCCGCTTTCGTTGCACAGAAAATAAAAGCTGGCGTTTCAACAACGCCATGAGGTGTGGAGATAGAGCCTAAACGAGAGCGCCCCGGCTGTGTGGGTTCAAATTTAAAGGAAAACATGCTTTTATAGCTTTCGTAGTATGGAGTAACTAAGGTACATAATGGGCGTTCCAGCTAAATTCACAATCAGCCTTAAAAAATAAGTTCCAAGAACGTAGCTGATCATCAGGGTGTAAAAAGAAATGGGAGTCGGGCTTAAAAGAACCCAAGCTATATAGCTAAAAATAAAGCTATCTAATAACCCAGATAAAAAAGTTGATACGTTCTGACGCAACCACACAAATCGCCCGTGACTTAAATCACGAATTTTCTGAAACACCCAAATATCAAATAATTGGCTAGCGACATACGCCAACAAACTTGCGCATAAAAGACGCGGCGAAGGGGTAAATAAATTGGCCATGGAAAGATAGGCCGTATTGGTTGCAGAATCTTCAGGTACTGGCGCGTGTCCTAAAGTCAGAATCATAATAACTGTCATGAGTATCTGAGAAATAAAACTCAGCCAAAGCGAATCTTTTGCTGCTTTAGCTCCATAATGCTCCACCAAAATATCGCTCACTAAATAGGTCGTTGCAAAAACAACCGTTCCCAAAGCCACAGGTTCGGGTGAAAAACCAAATTTAGCCAGACGTAAAACTTGAATGTTAGCAACTAGTATCGCAACAGCGTTATAGACACATAAGCCGGCCGCTCCATAAAACCGAAGCATACCTAATATAGAAACAGCACAAACAATGAATGTTAATAGCGAAAGAAATTCTGCGGAGAAATTCTCTAAAAAAACAACAAGCTGATAAACGGTAGTATCCATGAGGAAAAAAGAAAGGGCACTGATTTTAAAAAACCAAATGCCCTTAAAAAAAACTTACGCAGATATTTTTGCAGCCAAACGACCCATGATGGTCTTTTTCAAAACAGCAATTTTCGGACCTAGCTTCGCAGCAGGTGTTCTGACCATAAAAGCATCCAAACCACCATGAAACTCGATGGTACGAATACCATTTGTTGTTAGGCGCAAACGAACCATACGGCCCAAAGCCTCGCTCATCAGTGATGTCTCTTGCAAATTCGGCAAGAAACGACGACGTGTTTTGTTGTTAGCGTGACTGACGTTATTTCCCGACATCACACCTTTTCCTGTAATTTCGCAGCGCTTAGCCATGATAGATCTCCATATAAAAATAGCATACTATTGTATATAGGAATTACGGCTTCTCGTCAATGTTTTTTGGAAAACAAAGATTTCAAAAGAGTAACCCGATACTTTCTTAAACAGGATAATGAGTACTATTCTGCCTTAAAACTTCCTTCTTGGCCTGAGAAAAGTCTTTTAATGTTTTCACGGTGTGTATAAAGAATTAAAAGCGTTATAACACATGAAAAAGAAACGATTTCATACTCGGCTACATTATAAACAACTAACAAAAAAGCCAACACGGGCGCTAAAGCTAAAGCAACAAGTGCTGCCAGAGAAGAAATTTTCCATATTTTAGCAACAACCGACCAAATAAAAATAATCATAAGCGCCAAAGGAGCGTTTAAAGAAAGATATACACCCAGCGCTGTAGCGACTCCTTTACCTCCTTTGAATTTTAACCATACAGGAAATACGTGCCCCAAAATAGCAGCTAATCCAGCAACATAAATGAGAGATGGTGCGTAATGCAAAACCATAAGAACAGCAAGATACCCTTTTAGCCCATCAAACAAAAGCGTCAACAAAGCGATCTTTTTATTTCCAGTACGTAAGACATTTGTGGCCCCAATATTTCCTGATCCGATTTTTCTGATATCCCCCATGCCAGCAAAATGACTTAAGAGAAGACCAAAAGGAATAGATCCCAATAAATAAGCAACGAGTATGTAGGGTAGAGAGTTCATGAAATCACTCAAATTATATTAGACACTTCTAGAAAACTAGGATAAGAGTCTAATAAGGTCAATACCATTCGTAAGAGTTTCTTTTTGATTATCGCAGTAGATGGCCCAGCAGGGGCTGGCAAGGGAACAATTGCAAGTTATCTTGCTAATTATTATGAATTAAAACACCTGGATACAGGGCTTCTCTACCGAGCTGTCGCCTTAAAAGCGCTTCGGGAAAATATTGCCAACGATGATCCTGTTTCTCTTGTTCGCATTGCGCTTAATTTAGATTTAGATCAGTTAAAAGATCCAGACCTTCGCCTAGAATCAACAGCGAGTATGGCCTCTCAAATTGCTGTCTTGCCAGAGGTTCGAGAAATTCTAACAAGACACATGCGGTTTTTTTGCCAACATATCTCTAAACCTTTTAATGGAGCTGTTTTGGATGGGCGTGATATTGGTACAGTTGTTTGTCCCGATGCGCATTTAAAATTCTTTGTAACAGCCAGACCAGAAATTCGAGCCCAGCGCCGTCTTAAAGAAATGCAAGAGCATCAGACCCAGAACCAACAAGAATCTTATTTAGAAAAAATTAACGAAAGAGACCAAAGAGACAGAATAGTTGCCGCTGAGGATGCGTACACAATCGATACCAGCGATATGAACATTAAAGATGCGTGTGAATATGCAGGGAAAATCGTTGAAGAATACATGAAAAATTTAGCAGCGTGAGATAAGTTTTCCTACCATTATTGAACCATTTAATGTAATATAAGTTCATTAATGGAGGGAAAAATGTCAAAAGAAGAAACTCATCTTTCAATACATTCTTTAAAATTAGCCGTTTTCAATAAGAAAACCATACGACGTACGCTCCACAACAATGAGTGGTGGTTTTCTGTTGTCGATGTTGTTTGGGCACTGACGGATAGCGCTAATCCAACTGATTATATAAAAAAAATGCGAAGCCGTGACGTAATTTTATCTGAAGGGTGGGGACAAATTGTCACTCCCCTTTTAATGGATACTGAAGGCGGTAAGCAAAAGATCAATTGCGCCAATACCGAAGGGCTTTTCCGTATCATTCAATCCATTCCATCTCCAAAAGCTGAACCTTTTAAACGGTGGCTTGCTAAAGTTGGCTATGAACGCGTGCAAGAGATTGAAGATCCAGAATTGGCAAGCAAACGAGCTCGTGCGCTTTACAAAGCCAAAGGTTATCCAGATGCTTGGGTTGAAAAACGCATGCGCAGTATTGCGATTCGTGAAGAGCTAACCGACGAATGGAAAAATCGAGGTGTTGGCGAAGATCGCGAGTTTGCAATTCTAACAGCTGAAATTTCAAAAGCCGCTTTTGGTATGACACCTTCAGAATATAAAGAGCATAAGGGCTTAAAGAGAGAGAATTTACGTGATCATATGAATGATTTAGAGCTGATCTTTTCTATGCTCGGTGAAGCATCGACAACAGAAATTGCTCGTAATACCGATGCGCAGGGATTTGACGATAATAAAACGGCAGCTCGTCAAGGTGGTCAGATTGCTGGCAATGCACGACTTGAACTGGAGAAAAAAAGCGGTCGAGCAATTATTAGCCGAAAAAACTACTTGCCAAAGAGTTCTTAAAAAACGATCTCATTTAGCAGCGTGAGATAATTTTCTCTCACATATGCAATGGCTTATCAAACGCGGCCCAAGCAGCCTCTTTCATAGCCTCGCTAAAGGTTGGATGGGCGTGACAACTACGGGCAATATCCTCAGCGGCTGCTCCAAATTCCATCGCCATAGCGGCTTCGGCAATCATAGAGCCAGCTTGTTCACCAATGATATGAACGCCTAAGACTTCATCCGATCTCGCTTGCGTTAGGATTTTTACAAAGCCAATTGTCTCCCCCATGGTTTTTGCTCGGCTGGTGGCTGAAAAGGGGAACTTTCCAACTTTATAGTCGATTTTGTCTTCTTTGAGTTCTTCTTCGGTTTTGCCGACGCTGGCGACTTCGGGGGATGTATAGATCACCGCTGGAATAATTCCATAATTAATATGTGCCGATTGACCGGCTATGAATTCGGCAACAACAACACCTTCGTCCATGGCTTTATGAGCCAACATGGGTCCAGGGATCACATCGCCAATAGCATAAACGCCAGGGCAGCTTGTTTGATAATGACGGTTGACCAAAATATGACCGCTTTGCCCCAACTGAATGTTGGCATGATTGAGGCCTAACCCATTTGTATGCGCCCGTCTGCCAATAGCCACCAAGACCGCATTACATTCAAGAACCTCAGGGATTTGTTCTTCTTTGTTGTGTGAATGAAACGCATGCAGTGTTAGTGTTTTTGGATTTTTAATCACTTTTGAAACCATGCGTTCAATCCGAAAAGCCATCCCTTGTTTTTCCAAAGCTTTGTGCAAAGCTTGACCGACTTCTCTGTCCATGGATGGAACAATATGTTTACCAGCCTCAATCACGGTCACCTCTGACCCCAATCGTTGCCACACGGATCCCATTTCCAAACCAATATAGCCGCCTCCAATAACGACCAAATGTCTTGGGACTTTGGTCAAGCTTAAAGCCCCTGTTGATGTCAGGATTCTCTCTTCATCAATGTCAAAATGAGGCAAATGCGCACTTTCAGAACCTGTTGCAATGATGATATGCGGCGCGTAAAAGTCTTGTGTAACACCCTCATGCGTAACTTGAAGTCGACCTGGGCCCTTAAAAGTTGCATGACCGACTGCAAATTTGATTTCATTTTTACGGAATAAAAATCCTACACCACGCGTCAAGTCATCAACGATCGCGTCTTTTCTGGCCATCATGGCTTTCAGATCAAGCCTGATGTTATCAACAGAAATTCCATGAGGCTTGAGGTTATCTCGTGTTTCTAAAAATTTATGAGAGGAATGCAAAAGTGCCTTTGATGGGATACAGCCAATATTCAAACACGTCCCGCCCGCCTTTTCGCGTTTATCGATCACAATTACTTTCAGCCCGAGCTGTGCAGCGCGTATCGCTGCCACATAACCCCCAGGCCCCGCACCAATTACGATAAGATCAGATGTAATTTCAGTCATGCTTGTCATATTTTTGAAAGTGGATTTGTTACAAGCTTAGCATCATGGTGTGCTTAGGACTATATGGAAATTTGGGGGGTGAAAAACCGCCGTCTTTGCGAGGAGGGACATCGTCCCGACGTGGCAATCCAGGAAAAAGAATGAAACTCGCCACGCTCAGGCGCAATGACGGCAACTGTATCATTTTACGGGCTCAGCTGTAACTCTAAGTCATTTCTCTGTTCCCTTTTTGTTGTTTCAAAACCTTCCAACTGTCGTCCTCGAGAGGCCGAAGGCCGAGTCGGGGATCCAGAGAACTTCTGGATTCCCGCTTACGCTGTGAATGACAGAGGAGAAAAAATTTGTCCGCTGTTTTTTGGGATCTGATACACTTTAAGACTCCGAACCCGGAAGTTTCTCTTAAAGGAGGGGTTATCACGGCTC
>CANJLN010000002.1 GCA_947475175.1 Alphaproteobacteria bacterium | reverse complement strand
GAGCATACAAGACATCGATCACCTTGGAATGCTATCGTCCATATCCTATCAACACTTATTGCCTACTCTCTTAAATCTCATAAACCCAAAATAAAATTTAACTTTCTAATCCCGAACTAGGGTTATTACTACTTTACAAGCGGTTCAACCTGTTGCGACAACGGCTAGCCAGACTTCGTCAGGACATGCACCAAACCCATTTCTTTTGGACGACGACGATGACCGTGCTCGCCCACGTGAATCATCTTGTGCAGCAGGCCTTACTGATGATGATGACGCCAGTGCTCCAGTTGTTTTTTCTAGTGGCATGGTACATCGATTTTTCCCGCAATCAGCAGCGGATGGCGCTGGGGAGTCCCCACAACCGCAACCGCTTCAAATCGATCCTTCAATGAGTTTATTTTGCTTTGAGCGTGAAATTACAGAAGCTGCTTTGACGGATGAGCTCTCTGTACTTAGGGTTCTTAATAGAACCAATCCAACCTACTATGGGAATCCAATTGATACGGAAGGCAATACGATTTTTCATCATATTTGTTATTTAGGATTTCTGGATGCTGCTGCAACGATAGCCAAGCGGATCAACTACAACCTTGATATTTTGAGTAAACCTAATGTACGTGGTGTCGTGCCTATACAAATTGCTAATGGCTTTCCTCTTGGCACCCCTCAACGTAAAATTTTTGTATTCCTTAAAAGACATGATGTGCCACTTCCAGATGATCCACTGGAGAAATTTGTTGCTTTTCCAGGAACACCTTTAATGCGTCTAGGAAGTTTTGGTCGAGCATTACGAGAAGGTGGAGCAGGCTCATGATTTGAGGCTCTGTAGACTGAATTAACCACCGCATTGGCAAATGGGTAACCTCATGGTACGCTTAATGATAAGAGTTGCGTAAAGCGTTGAAATCAAAATGCGTCTGTTGAGTTTTCTTTTCCTAGTGTTAAGTCTTGTTAGCATCTGCCAAGCAGAAACAAAGCTTGAAACAACGAAACCAGAAATAACAAAAGAAGTCACCATCCGGGTTTTAAACAAAATCACCGGGCAAACAACAACATTAAAGACACCACTTTTAAAACCAATTCGTTGCGGTCATTTGATTCTTCGTCCTCGGGCTTGCTTTAAAAAGAAGCTTGGACTTGCCCATGCCGTGAATTGGTCGTTTATTGAGGCTTGGGTGCAACAAACGGCTTATCAACCTTTGTTAACATCAACAACTATCCCTCAAGTTCCACCACAACCCATTGTTTCTCTTGTCTTTTCTGCGTGGATTAACAATGCTTCCCCTAATTTTTCTCATCCCGACTACGGAATAACGATTCAAGACTGCCAAGACGTTCCTGTTACGCTTCCAAAATCTTCGGCTGAATCTTCACCTGAGCATCAGAAAAGTGCAGGATAATGGGGTGGTCTTTATTTGCTCTTAAAGCTTTTGCTGAATTGACAATGCTTTTTTCTCCGGCTATCCAGCAAAATCCTCTATCTAAAACACGTTGATATGAATTTTGTTCCAGGCATAAATTCAAAAGCCCTAGATCTTGTTCTAGCGTTTCAAAAAGACGCTCATAAAGTTGCGATAGCGTTTGGGATAATTGATCAAACCTCGCGGTTGCTTGCTGCAGGATTTGTTCAGGATGACGAAGGCGCAGACTCAGATTTTCCAAAAGACTCAGTTTGTTTTTTAAAATCGTGATTTTTGACAAAGAAAATCGATCACTCCAATCATCCAAACGAAGGGACGCATTTTCCAATAAAAGAATTGGATCAGGAAGACCACGATTTAATCCTGTTAGGTGCGTGAAGTTGTTTTGTAGTTGTCGCTTTATTAAAGAAATAATCCGTTCTTCGGAAAGTTGCAGCGTGTAAAGAAGCTGCTGTAAAACTGGCGTTATCATCTCTGCTGCTGCGGTTGGTGTTGGCGCTCTGAGATCAGAGGCAAAATCAATCAGGGTTGTATCTGTTTCATGTCCAACGGCTGACACCAGGGGAATTTTACTGTTTGCGGCAGATCTGACGACTATTTCTTCATTAAAGGCCCATAAGTCTTCTAAGCTGCCACCACCGCGAGCCACAATCAAAATATCAGGTCGTTCATCTGAGGGCAGATTATTGAATCCATCAATAGCATTGGCGATTTGCTCTGCAGCTCCAGGCCCTTGTACCAATACAGGCCAAATGGTGACCCAACAAGGATAGCGGTCAGAAATACGGTGGAGAATATCTTTTATAACGGCCCCCGTTGGAGACGTTACAATGCCAATATGATTTGGAAAAGGCGGAAGAGGTTTTTTATCTAAAAACAACCCTTCAGCCTCGAGTTTGACTTTTCTCTCCATTAAAAGCTTTAAAAGAGCGCCTTGGCCCGCAGCCCTCGCAGATTCTACAACAATTTGATATTTAGATCGTCCGGGGTAAGTTGTTAATCGTCCTTGGGCAATGATTTCAAGTCCTTCTTCAAGCGTTATTCCAAGAGAGGTGCCTCGCCAACAGATGCCATCCAACACAGAATCTTGATCTTTAAGGGCAAAATAAGAATGCCCTGAGGTATGACGTTTTAGCCCTGATATTTCTCCTTGCACCTGCACCTTATTAAATTGCCCCTCAACATGGCGTTTAAGAGCGTAAGAAAGCTCAGTCACGCTCAATACCGGTATTTCAGGCTGAAGAATTTCGGTAAGAGGCTGCGTTTCAAAGAGTAAATTATCATTAAACATGATTGTTGCTGTACTTTTATCCTGAAATTGCGGCATTATGAAGATGTTATGATGAACTATAATGCTTTCTTTAAAGAAAAACTACAGGCTCTTAAAGCAGAGAATCGGTATCGCGTTTTTACCAATCTTGAGCGTTTAGTGGGTGAGGCTCCTTATGCCTTGTGGCATCACAATGGGTTAAAACAAAAAGTTGTTGTTTGGTGTAGCAATGATTACTTGGGAATGAGCCATCACCCTGACGTGGTTGATGCGTTTTGTAAAGCAGCTCATGCATATGGGGTTGGTTCCGGTGGCACGCGCAATATTTCTGGCACCCATAATAAACATGTGAGATTAGAAGAAACGGTGGCTGATCTTCACTGTAAAGAATCAGGACTTATTTTTAGCTCCGGTTATGCCGCTAACGAAGCAACGCTTTGTGCTTTGGGGGAAGGAATCCCCGACGTTATTTTTCTAAGTGATGATAAAAATCATGCTTCGATGATTAATGGAATCCGTCATAGTCACGCAGAAAAACTGGTTTTCCGTCATAATGATTTGTATGATCTGGAACAAAAACTAGCATCTCTCGACATCAGCCGTCCAAAAATTATTGCCTTTGTTTCTGTTTATTCAATGGATGGTGATATATCTCCTGTTCAAAAAATATCTGCGCTAGCAGAAAAGTATAATGCGATGACCTATTTGGATGAAGTCCACGCTGTGGGCATTTATGGTTCAAGGGGGGAAGGGGTCGCCGGCCAGTTAGGTCTATCTGATAAAATTGACATTATTCAAGGCAACTTTGCCAAAGCCTATGGCGTAGTTGGTGGCTATATCGCAGGATCCAATGAAATTATCGATTATGTTAGAAGCTATGCCTCTGGATTTATTTTTACAACATCCTTGCCGCCTGCTGTTGCTGTCGCTGCGAAAAGATCCATTGAAATTTTAAGAGACGATTCATCCTACAGAGAAAAACTGTGGCAGAACGTCTTTTTACTCAAATCACTTTTGCGTAAAACTGCTATTCACTTTAACGATTCTGCGAGTCACATCGTGCCTATTATCGTGGGAGATGCGGCTTTGTGCAAACAATTTTCGGAAGAGCTGTTAGAGAGTTTTGGGATCTATGCCCAGCCTATTAACTATCCAACCGTTCCCAAAGGTCAAGAACGTCTTCGTTTGACGGTGACTCCTGCGCACACGTCTGAGATGATTCATGAGCTGGTTGATGCTCTTGAGAAAGTTTGGGAGCAATTGGGCGTTCAAAAAGCGGCTTAGATGAAAGGTTTCGTTTTCATCTCTCTTTGCTCTAAGTGAATTTCAATCCACCCTCCTTTAATCTTTTTCAAATAGCATCCTCCACCAGTAGTGCCGATAAAATCAGGAGTGATGATTTTATGATAAAGTCGTTTTAAACTTTGATAGGGAAGGGGATAAGGATGCCCCCCAATTTCGAGGAGAAGCTTTGTTAAAATTCGATAAGCAATCTCGGGATGGAGTTCTTTGAAGGGTTTGAGGTTGATTTTTGCAGATCCTCGGAACAAGTCCGAGGATGACAGTGTGGAGTCCGAGGATGACAAAGAAAGATCAACACAACTCTCCCAAGCCAGTTGGACTTGCTGTTGAATGTAATCATCAGTCGTCTGAAAACGCTCAATAGTTAACCCAATATTTTCTGGTGTTAACCCTTGTTCGGCCAACGTTGGTAAAAGCTGTCGCCACCGGATGCGCTCGAACTGAGTATTCAGATTGCTTGGATCTTGGACAAAGTCCCCAGAAAATCTTTCTAAAGACTTTTTTAAACAGTCACGGTTAATTGACAATAATGGACGAATGATTTCTAAATCATCTTCCCTGATACACGACTGAATACAACGCAATCCTTTTAAACCAGATCCTTTGCTTAGCCGCATCATAAAGGTTTCCCATTGATCTTCTAGATGGTGAGCTGTCATCAGTGTGTTGACTTGATGTGTTCGGCACCAATCTTTTAACAACTGATAACGGGCTTCGCGGGCTTTTTTTTGTAAGGCCGAGGTAACTGTTGTATGATGCCAAACTAAAGTATGATGTTCGATGTCTCTTTGCTGAAGCCAATTATGAACCTGAGTCGCTTCAGCGGTTGATTCGATGCGTAGTTGATGGTCAACAGTCAGACCAATGACTTTGATATTATGTGCCTGAGCCCATTCATGCATTAAAAGTATCAACGCCATGCTGTCAGCTCCACCGGAAACAGCAATAGCGATAGTAGCATTCAAAGAATAAGGATCAAGAAATTTTGCAAATTCTGATTGTGAAATGCCACTCATAGATCTTTTTTCAAATAGTAACGCTTATGGCCCGGGGGGCAGTTTTCCAAAACACCAAAAATCTCATAACCATATTTAAGGTAAAAATCTTTTGCTTGGAAATCAAACGTATCTAAATGGACGAGTGTCGCCCCTATTTCTTTTGCTTCATGCTCAACTTTTTGCAACAGAGTACTGCCTAGACCTTGTCCTCGATATTGCGCATCCACAAACAAAATCTCGACATACAAAATGCCCCAATGATAAACACAGGCGTTAATGCCGGCAATAATTGTCCCCTGATCTTTGATGGTGTAATTTTTTAAGACCAGTGATGGTTCATGGGTGGCGGGTACTTGGCTTCTGTTAAATTCCCCGAGCTTGTCATCAACAAATGTGACTTCTTCTGGGGTAGCAGGGGTGATTTCAAAACTGGGTTCCAACATCATAAACCAAACCTACAAATGCAATAACTTTTCAGCCTCTAACGCTGCCATACATCCTTGCCCGGCTGCAGTGACCGCTTGGCGGAAGATTTTATCTTGAACGTCACCAGCAGCAAACACGCCAGGTACATTGGTGGCGGTACTGCCAGGTTTTGCCAAAATATATCCTTCGTGATCCATATCAATTTGGCCCTTAAAAACCTCACTCATCGGTGTATGTCCAATGGCTACAAACAAACCATCAACATCAAGTTCCGTTTTTGCGCCTGTTTTCTGATTCAAAAGAGATAATCCTGTAACACTTTTTGGATTTTCAGTGCCCAAAATTTCATCAACGGCCGTATCCCAAATCACCGATATTTTGGGGTTTTTAAACAGACGATCTTGGGCAATTTTTTCAGCACGCAAATGATCGCGTCTGTGGATTAAGGTTACATGATCGGCAAAATTGGTTAAGAAAATTGCTTCTTCAACGGCTGTGTTACCACCACCAATGATGGCCACGTTTTTTCCTCTAAAGAAAAAACCATCGCAAGTAGCGCAAGCCGAAACGCCATAGCCACGGAATTTTTCTTCGCTTTCAATACCGAGCCATTTGGCTTGAGCGCCTGTTGCAATAATAACCGTATCGGCTGTATAAAGAGTGCCGCTGTCTGACCAACATTTAAATGGTCTTTGGCTGAAATCAACTTTTGTGATCAAGTCTTCAATCATTTCTGTGCCCACATGGCCAGCTTGAGCGCGCATTTCTTCCATGAGCCAAGGCCCTTGGATGGTATCTTTGAACCCTGGGTAGTTTTCAACGTCTGTTGTGATCGTGAGCTGCCCCCCTGGTTGCAATCCCAATAATTGGATGGGTTTAAGATTAGCACGGGCTGCATAGATGGCGGCGGTATAGCCAGCTGGTCCACCACCAATGATAAGGACTTTAGTATGTTGTTCTTTGTTTTGATTGGTCATCTTAAGTGATTCTCATTTTGGTTAAATCTGTTAATCAGCCGTTGCCGCATCCAAATCATCGAGTACTTTGGATCGATGATTCCAGGTCAAACAGAAGAAAAATGCGCTCAAGACTCCAGATACGGCGACCAATAAAAAGGCATAGTCCCACCCGGAATAGTCAACGATTGCGCCGATACCAACACCAGTGACAGCTGTTCCTAAATAGCCAAAGGTTCCGGTTAACCCTGATGCTGCTCCTGCTGCTTTTTTAGAGGCAAAGTCAGTTGCTGCTACGCCAACTAAAATTTGTGGTCCTGAAACCAAGAACCCAATTCCAACCATTCCTATAAAGTGTAACGACACATACCCTGCAGGTGCTTTCCAAAGGAAAATGACACAGACCGTCAAGGCCATCATAAACAAAGCACCTACTTGACCGCGATGTCCTTTGAACATTTTATCAGAAAGATATCCAGCGACCACACCGCCAAACATGCCTGCAACGTCGAAAGCTGCAGCTTGCCAACCAGCTAGGTATAGAGAACTACCTTTAAATTCACGCAAAAATGTTGGTGCCCAATTAAAGACGGCCATGCGAACAATATATAAAAAGAAATTAGCAAAGCAAACATACCAAACAAGCTTGTTCTTCATCACTCTGTCAAATAAGATTTCTTTCGTAGAAAGATTTTCTTCTTCTTCAGCATTGCCGGAATTTGGCTTTACAAGGCCATGATGTTCTTCAATTGGGGGGAGGCCGAGTGATTCAGGCGTGTCACGGAGACGATTAAACAGTAAAAGGGCTAAGAATAAACAGATGATGCCTGGCACGTAAAAAGCATAACGCCAACCAAAATGCTCAATTAAAAATCCGGCTAGCACCAGAATAATCGCTCCACCGATTTGTTGGGATGTATTCCAAAGGGCCCATTTTGTGGCCAGCTCTCTTGGGCTAAACCAATGAGTTAGCAATCTGGCACAGGGAGGCCATCCCATAGATTGAAAACAAGAATTGAGCGTCCAAAAGATCATCAAGAATGTTAAACTTGAACTCATCCCGACAAACAAGTTCATAACCGCAGACATAAAGAGCCCAAAGGTCATTAAATATCGCGCATTAGAGCGATCGCCTAATAAACCGCTCAGCGCTTTTCCAAGGCCATACACAATGGCCGCAATGCTAATAATGACGCCGATCTGTGTTTTGCTGTAGCCCAACTCAGATTGCATAGAAGGAATGGCCATTGTGAAGTTCTGACGAACAAGATAAAAACCTGCATACCCGATCATCATCGAATACATCATTCTAATTCGCCAATAACGATAAACACGGGAGTTGTCTTGTGGAGCATCTGAGGCCACACGGCCGTCTATTGAAAGTGTATCTGTTACCATCCAACTATTCTTAACACTAAGCCTGTAAGATAACAGTGTATATAATTCAAGCCTTAATTGCACTCTTTAATTTTGCAATCATGCTTCCAGAGAGCGACGCAAGATATCAATGTCGTTTGAGAATTCTCTATCTTTTTCGCACGTTTCTTGAACTTTTCTAACCGAGTGTAAAACCGTTGTATGATCCCGTCCGCCAAATTTTCTGCCTATTTCCGGTAAAGATTTGGAAGTCATTATTTTTGACAAATAAATAGCCACCTGTCTTGGTCTGGCTATATTTTGTAAGCGTCGGCCTGACAAAAGATCGGAAATTTTGACATTGTAGAATTCACAAACTCTTTTTTGAATGTCTTCAATGGTTATACGACGGTCATTTGATCTCAAAAGGTCTCTGAGGACTTCTTGTGTTGTATCCAAAGTAATATTGCGCCCAACGAGCGTAGCGTGAGCAACGATTCGATTCAATGCTCCTTCTAGCTCGCGGATATTGGAAGTAATTTTAAAAGCCAAGAATTCCATAACGTCTTTAGGAATCTTAACCTCCATTCCATCAGCTTTTGCTTGAAGAATTCCCAACCTTAATTCATAAGTCGTTGGGTGAATGTCAGCCACAAGCCCCCAACCCAATCTGGATTTTAAGCGTTCTTCCATTTTTTCCAAGTCTGCTGGCGATTTATCGGCAGAAATAATAACTTGACGATTGTTATCTACAAGAGCATTAAATGTGTGGAAAAACTCTTCTTGGGTTGTGTCTTTTCCACTGATGAATTGCACATCATCAATCATTAAGACATCGACGTTGCGAAACTGCTCTTTAAAAGCCACCGTATCCTTGTAACGCAGTGCCCGAATAAATTGATACATAAACTTTTCGGCGGATAGATAAATAACTTTTCGATTGGGGTGAATCTTTTTAATATGCCAAGCGATAGCATGCATTAAGTGTGTTTTACCAAGCCCAACGCCGCCATAAAGAAACAGAGGATTAAATAAAGGTGTTTCAGATTCGGCAACCCTTAAAGCCGCGGCATAAGCAAGCTCGTTTGGTTTTCCAACGACAAAGTTTTCAAACGTAAACCGGCTGTCTAAAGCAGCGCTCATCCCTTCTCTGTCTTCATCGGACTCTTCATTATTAATAATAAGATCAGAAGAAACGGGTTGATTGTCTGTCAACTTTATGGCTGGCTTTGAGGAAATCTTAATCCCAATTTCAATACGTGTAAGACTTGGCATTACCGAGACCCAATGAAAACATAAGCGTTCGCTGTAATGGGCTAGAATCCAATCCTTCATAAAGCGGCTTGGTGCATTGAAATGGACACAACCATTCTCAACCGAAACCAACTCGAGAGGGCTGATCCAACTTTTAAAGGCTGCCTCTCCAAAGTCTTGAGTCAGTTTCATACATATCTGCTGCCACTGTTCCGTCAAAAGAGGATGCAAAGGTTGGGAATGCGTCATCGTTTATCAAAGCTCTCTGTCAACAAAACACTTCCTTTTTTTTATTGCTTTACTGGTATAACTTTGAAATCAAGCTTTTCAAGTTGGATAATAATCTCTTTATCATCAGCAACGGCTATTCTGTGTGGTCCAGGAATGCTGTAACGCGCAAATACAAGCACACCTTCTCCGCTTACCTTGGAAAGGGTGATAGGTTGATCGTTTAATCTCTGGCCACGAATGACATCCCAACTAAAGACATCTATTTGACCAGCGTTATCTGTTTTAATCTGATCTGCCTTTTGGAAATAGGTATCTGCATCCATCTTGACCAAATCCGCCAACAAATCAGGCTTATAGCAGACTACGATGTGAACGGTTACGGGTGATGTATCATTAACATCATCGGTTGCTTTAAAGTGAACTTTTTCAAGCCAAACCTTTGCCGGTTGCATACTAATTGCAGATTTTATGGCAGATGTGACAGCGTCCGCACCACATCCAACCAGCACAATCGAACAAAGAGCTAAAATCCAAAATATCTTTTTACCAGCCATTAACGCGTCCTTAATTAAAAATTATCAATTTTTGTAGCAAAATCTATATCTCGCTGACTTAATCCCTGACACTCGTGTGTTGTCAGGCGCATATTTAAACGGTTGTAAACGTTGAACCACTCAGGGTGATGATCCATTTTTTCAGCCAACAAAGCGACGCGCATCATGAAAGCAAAAGCCTCTGAAAAGTCTTTAAACACCCACTCTTTCTTGATTCCGCTGTGGTCTTCTTCAAGTTTCCACCCATCAAGACGAGAAATTGAAGAAAAAACTTCATTTTCTTTTAGCCTTTCGACCATTTGTTAACCTTTTTTGTCTACATTATTAAGTAAGAGAGAATCAACCCATTCTATAAAATTGCAGTTTTTGTGAACTTATTGCAAGAGAAACAAAGACTCAATCAAAGGAAAAAAGAAAAATGAAATCATTTTCCGTCGTCTCAACAACCACAAATTCAGCGGCAATTGATTTGCCCGATATAACGGACTTTTATGTTTTCGCACAGAAAACACTCGAGAGTCTACCGGAAAAATTTAAAGAAACCACAAAATCCTTAATTGTCAGAGTCGAAAATTACGCAGATTATGAAACGCTTTTAAGTCTCAAGTTAAATGATAAATATGATCTTTTAGGCTTGTATCGTGGTATTCCTGTGCCAACTAAAATGACAAAAGCAGCCTTTTTAGTGCCTGATGTTATTTATCTTTATAGGTGTCCTCTGATTCGCTATTCCTTGGAAAATAGAGAGGCACTTGAAAGTATTGTTCATCATGTGATGATTCATGAGATCGGTCATCATTTTGGGTTTACTGACTATGATTTAAGTTGGTCAGAGCAAAGGTAATCCGTTTTGCTCCAAAGCCTCCACACCTGGCAGTGTTTTTCCTTCTAGCCATTCAAGGAAAGCGCCGCCTGCCGTTGAGACGTAAGACAGTTTATCTTTAACGCCTGCTAATGCTAATACAGCAAGGGTGTCTCCTCCGCCAGCAACACTCATACATTGGTTTTGTTGAGTAAGGTCAGCTAAGGTTTTGGCAATAGAAATTGATGCCTCAGCAAAGGGAGCAAATTCAAAAGCACCAACCGGACCATTCCAAACAACTGTTTTTGCATTTTTGAGAGTATCTTTGATTTTCTTAACTGTCTTTGGCCCAATATCAAATGCTTTTTTATCCTTTGGAATATCGTGCACGTTCACAATCTGCGTTGAAGCTGTTTCACTGAGTTCATCAGAAATAACAACATCTTCAGGCAAAATAATAGTTGCCGTAGTGTTCTTTAAAATTTTCCGTGCTATATCGAGTAAGTTTGGCTCATACAAAGATTGTCCAACATCAAGTCCTTTGGCGGCTAACATTGTATTGGCCATGGCGCCACCAATAATTAAGGTGTCAACCTTTTGGCATAGATTTTCTAGTAACTCTAATTTTGTCGAAATCTTTGACCCAGCCACAATGGCAACAAGGGGGTGTTTTGGAGTCGCTAAACATTGTTCAAGATGAACCAACTCACTTTGAAGAGAGCGACCTGCTACAGAGGGTAAGTATTTGGTAATGCCAACCACGGAAGCATGGGCTCTGTGTGAACATGAAAAAGCATCATTGACGTAAATATCAGCAAGATCCGCAAGATCTTTTGAAAACAGAGGGTCATTTTTTTCTTCACCCTCATAAAATCTTAGATTCTCAAGCAAGGTAATACTGGGGTAGGGCGCTTCTTTTAGAGATTTTTTGACAGCATCTCCAATGCACTCAGCTATAAAATCAACTTTAAAATCAAAAGCTTTTTCAAGGTCAGGGACCAGAAATTTCAGGGATAAAGATGCATCTGGGCCTGATGGGCGTCCGAAATGAGATATCAAAACAATCTTTGTTTTTTTGCTTAAAAGATGACTAATTGTTGGAAGTAAGGACTGTATGCGAGAATCATCGCTGACCTTTCTATCTTTGACGGGAACATTTAAATCAACCCGGACCAAAGCCGTTTTGTGAGCAAACTCAATATCATCCAAGGTTAAAAATTTCATATATTTCCTATTGCCTTAAAAGAGGGCTGTGATAAAAGTACGATACATCAACCATGAGAAGTGATCAAACGATATGGAAAAGCTCCTTCAAGGAAATAAAACGCTTGTTATGGGAGTTTTGAACGTAACACCTGATTCTTTGTCGGGGGATGGTCTAATGAGTCAAGGAGATTCAGTTGAGAATGCTGTGAAATTGGCTGAGAAATTTACGAATGCAGGCGCTGATATTTTGGATATTGGAGGCGAGAGCACCAGACCTGGTGCAACGCCTGTATCGGTTCAAGAAGAAATGGATCGTGTCCTGCCAGTTATAGAAGCTATAAGGAAATCTTTTTCACTTCTTGTCTCGATTGATACAACAAGATCAGAAGTTGCTATTGAAGCTGTCAAAAGAGGAGCGACCGTTATTAATGATGTGAGTGGACTGATGTCAGACCCTAAGATGATTGACGTTGTCCGTCAAACGGATGTTCATGTTATTGTTATGCACGCTCATTTCAATACGTCTGTTGAAAAAGAGAAAGATCTTGGTGGGCGTTATTTAACGAGTAGTTACACGGATGTTGTAAAAGAAGTTTTAAACGAATTAGAACAACTTACGATTCATGCTATTAGTCGTGGTATTGAAAAAGAAAAAATCATCATTGACCCAGGCATTGGATTTGGCAAAACAGTTGAAGAAAATTTAAAGCTGATTAATAGGCTAGAGTTGTTTACAAGGTTAGGGTACCCACTGCTGCTCGGTGTTTCACGTAAGTCAGTTATTGGTTTTACAACGAATGCTCCACCTGATAAGCGTTTAGGCGGAAGTATTGCCGCAAATACTATTGGTGTTTTAAAGGGTGCTAAAATTTTACGTGTTCATGATGTGGAAGAAACAAAACAAGCTGTTTGTTTTATTGAAGCGGTGCAAAATGCTGGGGGGTGAAGGGGTAAAAAACCACTAAAAATTATTTAAAATTCGTGTCAGACTAAGACTATAGATACTTAGATTTTATTGTTTGTATTTCAGATGTTCAAACCTTTGTTGCGTGTATTAACACTCTTGGTATTCGCACTTTCAAGTGTTGGCGCAGTTTTATTTTTTCTATTTTTCTATTTTGGCCGGGGTCTTCCTGATTATCAGTTTTTAAGAGATTACAGGCCTTCTGTTGTCAGTCGTTTGTACACAAGTGACTATCAATTACTCAAAGAATTTTCTCGGGAAAGACGAATTTTTGTCACAATCGAAAATATTCCCCCTTTGTTGATCCAAGCTTTTCTGTCTGCTGAAGACAAAAATTTTTATTATCATGCAGGCATAGATGTAACAAGTGTTGGTCGTGCTTTTATAACGAACACGTTCAAGGGATCTTGGGGTGGAAAGGCGATTGGCGCTTCTACAATTACACAGCAAGTTTCTAAAAACTTTCTGGTTGGAAATGAGCGCTCTTTTGGGCGTAAAATTCGAGAAGCCATTATGTCCATTCGCCTTGAGTCGGCCCTTTCAAAAGAGCGTATTTTGGAGTTGTACCTGAATCAAATTTATTTGGGGATGGGGAGCTATGGTGTTGTTGCAGCGGCGCAAACGTACTTTAACAAAACCTTAGATCAACTCACGCTTGCCGAATGTGCATTCTTGGCTTCTCTTCCCAAAGCGCCGGCTACTTACCATCCTATTAAAGAGCAAAAACGAGCCAAAACAAGACGGGATTGGGTTATTGGGCGTTTGCTAGATGATAAAATTATATCCTCTGAGCAGGCCGAAGAAGCTCAAAAAGAAAGTTTAAAAGTTGTGTTGGACAGCCAGCCTTTTGTATCCGCTGATTTCTTTTCAGAAGACGTTCGCCGTGAATTAATCCAACGGTATGGTGAGAATGTCATTTATACAGATGGCTTTTCAATTTTCACAACGCTGGATACATCGCTGCAAATGGCCGCTGACAAAAGCCTTAAAAAGGGATTGATTGACTATGATCGTCGTCATGGTTGGCGAGGGCCAGTGACTAAGATTGCTGTTGCAGACTCAAACCAAACAGGATCCAGTGCGCAGTGGGCTGTTGATCTAGGAAAAGTCCCAACGATGGCAGGGATGGCGGAGGCTAGGTTTGCTGTTGTTTTATCGATTCCCTCAGACACAGAGGCAAAGATTGGCTTGACTGATGGAATGATTCATTCTCTTAAATTGGAGGGTGTGCAGTGGGCCAAAGCCTGGAAATCGGATTCAGTTCAAGGATCTGATGTCAAAAAGGTAGCCGATGTTTTAACTGTTGGGGATGTTGTTTTTGTTCAGAACAAAGCGGCATCAGATCAACCCCCTATTTTTGAGCTACATCAAATTCCAGGGATTAATGGTGGTATGGTTGTTATGGACGCTGATACAGGAGATGTGTTGGCGATGAGTGGTGGGTATAGTTTTGAAATAAGTCAATTTAACTGTGCTACACAAGCATGGCGCCAACCTGGATCAGCCTTTAAACCCTTTGTATATTTGGCTGCTTTAGAAAAAGGGTACACATCTGAAACTCTTGTTGATGATGCACCTATTGAAGTCAGCTTGGGCCCAGGCCTTGGCGTTTATGCTCCAAGAAATATAACACATCGGTCTTATGGTCCCAGCCCTTTACGCATTGGTATCGAGAAATCGTACAATCTGATGACGGTCCATTTAGCGCATCAGATTGGGATGAAAGCCGTTCAAGATGTGGCCAAACGCTTTGGTATTGTGGAAGACATGCCATTGCAGTTGGCAGCATCCTTGGGCGCGAGGGAGACAACCGTTATGCGTTTAACAGCTGCTTATGCCATGATCGTCAATGGCGGTAAAAAGATTCAACCACTGATGATTAAGCAGGTTCATGATCGACACGGTCAAATCGTTTATTTGGCGAATCCCTCTTATGATGGGATTTTTGCATCCAGTACGCTTTTAAATTGGCAAGATGTGGACAAAACACCTGTGGTCGATTTTGTGGATCGACGCGAACAGATTATAAAACCTGGAATAGCAACTACGATGGTCACGATGTTAGAAGCTGTTGTTCAGCGGGGAACGGGCAAACGTCTTCAGCCGCTGATGGCACAGTATAACGTAACCATGGGTGGCAAAACAGGATCCACCAACGAGTGCAAAGATTCCTGGTTTGTTGGTTTTATTCGAAAACCAGGTGGCAAGATAATTGTTGTTGGTATTTTTGTTGGTTTTCCAACGCCTCGCCCTCTTGGTTTCGTCAATGGGCTTGAAGAAACAGGATCAAGAGGCGCTCTCCCCGTTTTTGAAACTTTTGTGAGGGAGAGCATGGGGTGAGGTTCCCTTATTCTCCATTAAGAGCCATAAAAGCAGGCCAGATCAAGTCGTCTGCGAGTCCGCAAATATGAATAAGATCGTTAATCTCCTTTAATCGCCTGTCAGGATCTGAGTTTTTGACACCAGTTTCAGACAAATGCCGAGACAATGCTTGAAGAGGATTAAGCACGTCTATCAGTATCAGGTAGTGTGCGCTGACGACTTTCTGAGCAGAAACATGGCACACATTGTATCCATCTCCGCCACTGGTTCCTCTAAAGAGGATCGCTGTAGGCGTTTCTGCCTCAACGAAACTTAAAATTTGTAAAGCGCTAAGAAATCCGTCTACGGTTTCTGCTTTTGCAGTATCACTCATCTCTTTTGAAAAGGTTGAAGAGATTGCCCCCGCCGCCTCAAAATTAATTTCATCTTGATGAGCATTCAGATGCATCAGTATGGCCTTTGCCTCAACTCTTGGTGTTGCTAATTTTGTAATGGCCAAATCTATATCGGCCTCTGCTATTGTCGCATAAAGTGATGATTGACATGCACTTAAGACAAAACTGACACAAGCGAAAACGATATATTTAAATTTCAACAAGATTGAGCACTCCGAATAAGTTTATATTCTCATGCTAAAGAAACTTGATTAATTTTAGCTTAATAGAGGGGATTTAGTTTCAAAATCCTTTTTGAGGATAGAGCCAACCCCATGATTCAGCCTTAGGTAAATTGCTGCCGTGCCCGTGAAAGCTCTTGCTTTCTCTCACTTCTATCTGAACTCACTCATCATCAGCAGCTATAAACGGGCCTCTTCGAAACATGAAAGTTAAAGGTACACGGATTCTTCTAATTCCAGCCATCTGGTTTCGGCTTGATCAAGCTGGTGGCGTTTTTGTTCCAGTTCTTGGGTAAACCTTACAAAATCTTGATGATGTTTTTCGTAAAAATGAGGATCTGCCAACTTAGCTTCGATATGGCTGATTTCTTGACCCAGTTTTTCAATTAAGACAGGCAATTGTGTTAATTCACGTTGTTGGTTATAGGAAAGCCGCGTTTTTTCTTTCTGTGCCCCTTTCGCTGATGCACTTTTTTTAGCAACTGTTGCTATTGTAGTTGGTCGTTGACGCACATAATCTGCATAACCACCCACATATTCAACAGCCGTTCCATCACCCTCAACAGCAATGATGCTGGTTGTCAGTTTATCTAGGAAGTCACGATCATGGCTCACAACCAAAAGAGTGCCTTGATAATCACTTAAAAGGTCAATCAAAAGATCCAATGTATCCATATCCAGATCATTGGTCGGCTCATCCAAAACTAACAAATTACCTGGTTGCGCTAAAGCCTTGGCAAGGGCGAGGCGATTTTTTTCTCCACCCGATAAAATACTGACCCGTCCCAGAACTTGTTTTTCATTAAACAAAAAGTCTTTGAGATAAGCCACCACATGCCGGGGTTTTCCCTGGACGAAAATCTGATCACCACCTTGAGGACACAAAGTTTGCCATAAGGTATCGGTTGGCTTTAACGTTTCCCGCATTTGATCAAAATAGATAAGCTCGATGTTGGGGCCCATTTTGATAGAGCCTGTGTCGGGGGCTAGCTTGCCTACCAACATTTTAACAAGCGTTGTTTTTCCGGCGCCATTCGGACCTAAGAATCCAATACGCTCGCCCCGTAAAATGCGCGTTGTGAATGATTTTATAATTTGACGACCTTCAAAAGACTTACTGAGCTGCGTTGCTTCGATGGCAAGCTTACTGCCCCAGTTACCATCAACCCCTTCTAGCTTTACCTTTCCTGTTTGGTTGGATTGACGCTCGCGTCTTTCCAGGCGCAAAGCATGGAGTTGTCTCAGACGTCCTTGGTTGCGTTTACGGCGTGCAGTCACGCCATAATGAAGCCATTCATTTTCAAGTTTGAGCTTGGTATTCAGGCGTTCCATTTGCCTTTCTTCATCATGCAAGAGTTGCTCAGACCAGATGTCATAATCGCTGAAACCTTTTTGATGCGTATACAATTGACCTCGATCAAGCCACCAAGTAGAGGTTGAAACTTTTTCTAAAAAGGTACGGTCATGGCTAATGGTAATAAGGCCGCCTCTGAACTGCAATAGATAATCCTCTAACCACTCAATGGTTGGTAAATCGAGATGGTTTGTTGGTTCATCCAGAATTAAAACATCAGCCTTCGCGACCAAAGTTTGCGCGAGTGCTACACGGCGTCGTTCGCCGCCCGATAAGGAATCCATAAGGCGATCTGGTTGAAGCTGTAGACGATCCAATATCGCCTCTGCCATGAACTGTTCAGATGTTCTTTGCACAAAATTAAGGATCGTATCCCCTGTTGGCAAAAGGACATCTTGAGCTAAATATTGAATGGAAGTGCCTGGTTGAGCAAATCGTTGGCCTTTATCAAGGTCGATCATTTTTGATAGACATTTCAAAAGCGTTGATTTTCCAGAGCCGTTTCTGCCAACCAAGCAAACCTTGTCACCTGGGCAGACGTTAACTGACAGACCTTCAAACAAAGGTTTTCCACCAAAGGAAATGGTTGCGTCTCGAAGGGATAAAATAGGCGTTGTCATTGACTTATGGCCGCTGTTCTCATAGATATAGACTATACTTAATCGTTTGTTAACGTACAGAGCAATATTAAAATGTCACAAAGTAATGATCTTTATATGAATGCCAAGTCTTGGCCCTTTGAAGAAGCAAGGCGAATTTTAACTAAGATCAATCATAAAACGCCGGAAAAAGGCTATGTTCTTTTGGAAACAGGCTATGGTCCGTCAGGGCTGCCGCACATTGGGACTTTTGGCGAAGTTGCCAGAACCTCGATGGTTCGCTATGCGTTTCAACAGTTAAGTGACATTCCAACGCGTCTTTATACATTCTCAGATGATATGGATGGCTTGCGCAAGATTCCAGATAATGTACCAAATCACGATATGCTCCGTCAGCACTTGGGCAAGCCGTTGACAACGATTCCTGATCCTTATGAAAAGTTTGAGAGTTTTGGTCATCACAATAATGCCATGCTGCGACGATTTTTAGATTCTTTCGGTTTTGATTATGAATTTCAAAGTTCAACCGATTGGTATAAAAGCGGGCGTTTTGATGAATCCTTGAGATTGGTTCTGCAGCATTATGAGGAAATTATGGCGGTTATGTTGCCATCTTTGCGTGATGAACGTCGTGCGACTTATAGCCCATTTTTGCCCATTTGCCCAAGAACAGGTGTTGTGTTGCAAGTACCAATGGTTGAATTAAAACCTGGGTCTGACAGCATCGTTTACAAGGATCCAGAGACCAATCAACTGGTTGAGACATTAATTACAGGCGGCCATTGTAAGCTTCAGTGGAAAGTGGACTGGGGCATGAGATGGTGTGATTTTAATGTAGATTACGAAATGTCTGGTAAGGACTTAATTGATTCGGTTAAATTATCTACTCAGATTTGCCGTGTTATGGGAGCAAAACCTCCGGAAACGTTTATATATGAGCACTTTCTAGATGAGATTGGTCAAAAGATTTCAAAATCCAAGGGTAATGGCTTAACCATAGATGAATGGTTGATGTATGCTCCGCAAGAGAGTTTGGCTTATTACATGTTCCAGGCGCCTAAACGCGCAAAGAGACTTTACTTTGATGTCATTCCAAAAGCGGTTGATGAGTATCTAAGTCTTTTGGGTAAATACCCGGAACAAACGCCTGAGATGCAAGTTGATAGTCCGATTTATCACATTCATAAAAACAACCCACCAGCCAGCGAAAGTGGCCTGGGATTTAACATATTGTTGAATCTGGCGTCAGTTTGTAACACCGAAGACCCCGCTGTCCTATGGGGTTTTGTGCAGAAATACATCCCCAATGCCAGCCCGGAATCGATGCCTTTTTTGGATGATTTGATTAAGCATGCACTGGCCTATTATCGTGATTTTGTCAAACCAACCAAGGAATATAGAAAGCCAACAGAACAAGAACGGGCTGCCTTGGATGAATTATATGAGGCTTTGGGTAAATTAGAGGCTAGTGCCGCGGCAGATGTTATTCAAACCGAAGTGTTTGAGGTTGGTAAAAAGCATAATTTTACAGAGCTTCGCGCTTGGTTTGGCGCTTTATACGAGATTTTGTTCGGACAAAAAGAAGGACCCCGTATGGGATCCTTCATTGCCTTGTATGGAATTGAGAATATGCGGGCATTGATTATTCAGCAGCGCTAGCTGCTGAGCGTTTTTGTACATAGTAAATCGCTCGTTTTTGCCCAAAGCTTTGAGCAACTCGCAAATGCTCCGCAGATAAAGCTGCAAGAAAAGCCTCATGAGGTTTCAAGGGAGATTCATCGCCAATTGGAAAATCAAGTTGTAAAAGGTCTGCATCACAACCCCAGGTTTGGAAACGGCTGCGAAGGTTTTCTCTGATAGGTTCTGAGGAAAGAAATGTCGGCATAAAGAGAATACCTCCCTCAGAGAGCATTGAAGCAACATGAGAGAAAATGTCCGGTGCTGCATGATGGAAGGTCATATAATCGAGTGCAATAAGACCAAATTTGCGCGTTTGTGCAAAATTTGCAAAATCAGGGGAACTAAAATCAATCTTAAATAGTCGACCATTTGCAATAAATTCCCCTGCTAACTGCTTTAAGAAAGGTGTTTCCTTGGGAGAGTTACGATAAGAAGAGTAACCGTGATCGAAATAACGGTAAAAAGGATCCCTGTCAATGAAGCTGACATTGGTGTTTTGCACAAGGCCTATTCTCTTAGAGAAAACAATTTCGGTCCTAGTTATATCCTCTTTAGGAACTTGTGTTTGCGCAGTATCGTACCCAAAATGATTACGTAAACATACTGAAAACGTGCTTTGTGTTGGAGCTCCTCCGATGATCAATACATCTCCATACATGGACACATCAAGATTCGAAGGCTCAGCTAATGTACTTCGTATAGTCTGTTGATGTTGTTCTGAATAATGGTCATCTGGAATATGTGTAAAGCCTGGGAGGCTCGATTCACTTGTTTCATCTTCCATGGCATAACAAAAACTGGACAGCAAAAAGGAGCTAAAAAATAAAATCTTTAATGTTTTTTTCATGATTCCTATTAATAAGAGTTTAATTACTTAGGTAATATAAGATGGATTTTTGTGGTTTTCAAGAGTAAAATTCTACTTCTTCTCAATAACCGACACACTCTTCTTAAACAAAACCAATAACGGAATAGAAAAGACCATCAGAATCATCAACACTTTAAAGCTAGATAAATAGGCAATCGTACTGGCTTGTTTGGTAAGCTCTTGATTGATAAGTTCCAGCTTTTCTGCCTCTATCAGGTGAAGAGATTGAATTTCAGGTAAAAAAGCATACAGTTTATTAAACGGTGTTACGGATTCACCTAAGGTTGAATGAGTTTCTTGAGCGTGCCGCGTGAAGAAATTAACCATCATGGATATGCCAATACTTCCCCCAATATAGCGTACCAAATTATAAATACCTGCTGCCTCTGTCCTATAGGTGGGTGCCAAAGTTGAAAAGCTCAGCAAACTTAACGGCACAAAGACAAATCCTAAACCAAAACCAAGGGAAATCCCTGAATTTACAATGGGCCAATAGTCCATATTAGGCGAAAACCCAGCCATTTGATGTAATGAATAGGCTGCAATCGTCAATCCAGTCAAAACAAGATACCTGGCATCAATGTGTGTTATGAGTTTTTTGACGAGAATAATAGCAACCAATGTTCCCATGCTTCTTGTGGCGACTATCAAGCCGGCAATTTCAACCGGATAATTCATTAATTTCTGTAAAAATTCCGGCGTTAAAACGAGGGTTGCTTGCAAGGTGGCACCAATCGTGAGCCCCAAAACAAGCCCAGCGACTAAGTTTCTATCTTTAAACAAAGCCAAACTTAAGAATGGATCTTTTTTTGTGACGGAATGCACAACGAAAAAATAAAATGAAATGATAGCAACAAGGAATTCTGTTTTAATTTCTTTTGAACTCAGCCAATCAAGCTCTTCTCCGCGATCAAGGGCCAGTTGCAGAGATGTTAAAAATAAGCTTAAAAGGAAAAATCCGCTCCAATCAAAAGGTCTTATTTTAGGAACCAAACGCTCTTTAAAAAAAATACCAATGCCAATGAAAGCGGCAAAACCAACGGGAATATTCACAAAGAAAACCCACTGCCAACCGTACATTTCTGTAATATACCCACCCAAAATTGGTCCAAGAATTGGGCCAATCATAACGCCTGCCCCCCATAATGCCAGAGCGGAGCCATGCTTTTCTTTTGGGTAAATATCTAAAAGAATGGACTGTGACAAAGGAACAAAAGAGGCCCCAAAAATACCTTGTGCAAAACGGCATACAACAAGGCTCGTTAAAGAACCAGAAAGACCACACAATATTGAGCTTATTGTAAAACCAAGAATTGAAATGAGAAACAAACCTTTTCGGCCAAGTCTGCTGGCTAAGCTGCCAGCGAGTGCCATTGTAATGGCTGAAGATAGAATGTAGGACGTGACCACCCACGAAATCTGACTCTGAGATGCTCCAAGGCTGCCCTGCATATGTGGCAAAGCAACATTTGCAATTGTTGTATCAAGTGCTTGCATCACTGTTGACGTCATAATTGCAATGGTGACCATTACTCTTTCTAAAGGAGTAATCGATTCTTTTGTGACAAGTATCTCCATAGAGAATTACCCCTCTGGTGAGCTTGTATGAATGTCAACAGTGGCACTCATGCCAACGCGTAGAATCGGTTCACCAGGAGTGTGCGTAAGTTTTATGCGAACTGGAATTCTTTGCACGACTTTAATCCAATTTCCAGTTGCATTTTGAGGAGGTAATAAGGAAAATTCAGCTCCTGAAGCGGAACTTATGCTGTCAACCACTCCCGCCCATTTATAGTCAGAGTAAGCATCTAAACGCACACTTGTCTTTTGACCAACTTTTACATCCTTTAGTTCTGTTTCTTTTATGTTAGCTTCCACCCAAAAATTATCCAGGAGCATTAAACTAAAGATAGGATATCCTGCATTGATATATTCTCCAGGCACTAATGTCATGCGGGTAATAACACCATTAGCTGGTGCACATACAGATGCTCGACGTAAATCAAGTTGCATCTTATCAAGATCAGCTTTGACTTGCAGATAATGAGGATGCTGTTCTGATGGAGTATCAGTTGCTCCATTTAAATAAGATAAATCCCCCTCAAGGTGTTTTCTTATTTCATTGAGTTTTTGCTCTGCTTCATCGAAGCTGTGTTGGGCTAGATTTTTTTGAGATTCGCTGACAAAGTGTCTCTCATAAAGTTTCAGCTGCCTATCTAATTCTTCTTTAAAATAAGCCTTATCTTTTTCAGCAAGTTTTAGTTCTTCTTGTTTTTCTCTGTAGAGTGATTTCTTTTTTTCTATATTGTTCTTCACTTTTAGAAGCTGAGCTTCGATCTTGCTGCATTCAATTTTCAATGATTGATCGTCTAGCTGAAAGAGGGTGTCGCCCGCTTTTACGGTTTGATTGTCCGTGACAACAACTTTAACGACACGCCCGTTTATATCTGCGCTTATGGATAATTTATCTGCTTTAACATAAGCATTATCAGTTGATACGACTGCGCCTGTGTAAAGATAGGCTTGCCCAATAATGAGCAAAATTAAAACAGGAGACAGGACAAAAAGTTTTTTCTTATGTGATTGAATAAAAGCCAACATTTTGTTATTGGTTTTTTTGTTTAAATAATTCATAAAATCAAACATTGCCTTTTCCATGTTTAAACGCGTATTTTTAGAGAAATAAGCGGCGTAATTTGAATTGTTCTTTGTTAGTCGTTCTTTCTAATTAGGAGTATACCGCCGTGAATTTTAATAAAGTATTAACAGGCTGGGCTCTGTATCAATAAAATTGTAGATATACCCTTCGCCTTTCAAGAAACCTGTTCGTCAAACTGCGGAAATCTTCGGTGCTCATGTATTTCCATATACATTCCGCTCCTCGATCCTTGTTTTCCTGCAGGTTTATTGAAATTCATTGGGTATAATTATGTCTCTTAGAAAAATATTTAAAACTAAAGTGTCTCCACTTCCGCAGGAGTGGCATCATAAAGGGCAAGTTATTCGCTTGAGTCCCTTGAAAAGGGCTAGAAATATCAAGTTAGCTTATGATTCAAAACGAGATCATTTTCGCTTAACAACCCCAGTTTATGTAACAAAAAGAGAAATTGAAAAATTTTTAACGCATGCGGATTCTTGGTTTGATGAAAGAGTTCAACAGACCAAGGATTTGGTTAATGTGGATCATGGAAGTGTTGTCCCCATCTTGGGGCAAGCGTGTCAGATTCATTTTCAAAAAGACATTAAAAGAAAAGTGGTGTTTGATGCAACCCTCATCACCGTCTCTGATCATCAAGCTAAACATTTGGAATTATTAGAGATTGAGTTGAGACAGAAATCTCTTGAGTTTTTAACAAAGAAATCGCATGAATTCACGGCAGCGCTGGGTGTTAGTATCAAGAAAATCGTTGTTCGCGATACTTATTCCAGATGGGGAAGTTGTGCTGCCTCTGGTAATTTATCCTATTCTTGGCGGTTGATTTTTGCCCCGTTAGAGGTTCTGGAGTATGTCTGTGCTCACGAAGTTTCGCATCGAAAACACATGAACCACAGTCAGGATTTTTGGCAAACAGTGGCCAGTATTTGTCCGAATTATCGAAAGCATCGTGCTTGGTTAAAGGCCGAGGGAAAGCAGGTGTTTAGATATCGGTTTTAGGTCTGGTGTTGCTCCGTCCCAAAACTTAACACTTCCTCTCACTCTAGCGTCCTTAACGCTGACGCTTTTTAAATACTCAAAGAGAGCATTTCTTTCGGGAATGAGGCCGAGAAACCTCAATGAGTGTAAGAAACGCGTCATTCTGAGGTAATTATGTGATTCATAAATCCAATTTTCTTCCCAATCCTTTTCTCCATGAATAACGGCTAATTTTTCTAGTCTAAGCGTTCCGTCCCCATTATTAACAACGCGTTGTCCCCAAAAACTAGCTTTTCTTGCAAAAGAGACACGCATCATTTGTTGTGCGTAGGTGCGTACTGCATCATTGTTCTGAAGAATTGTATTTGTTGAGTCTAAAAAGCGTGGAGCATTGACACCATCTCCTGAGCCGACTGTATCAATTGGAAACCACCATTGAACATAGTTGTGTTGAGCTTCCATCCATGGATTACTTTGGGCCCATAAACCATCAATATATTGTCCACGGATATCAGGAACCGCACCTATCAAAAACCCAAGTGATTCAACATCATTTAGCCAGCTTGCTTTGGGGGTAGGATTAGATTTTCCAGAAGGTTCTTTAAAAAGATTTGGGTCACGTAACAAACCTTTGAAAAGTTCCCAACCTTTGTTTACATCTGGTTTTAATGGGTCTGGAATATCAGCTGCGGCTGGTGGTAAAACCAAGGGGCCACGCAATGGGTTAGAGTGAACTTCTCCAATAAACCTTCTTTGAATTTCCAAAATCTTGTTTAAATGCGTTTCTTCAGCTGACCCTGGTGCAAAACGTCGATTGGCCTGGTACTGTTTATTGTGACAAGTGGGGTCTTGCTCAGCAATGATCTCTGCGGCAGCACTCAAGTAAACCTTTTCCTGTTCGGTGGCCTTTTTACGATTCTTTTGCCAGGGGCCGCCGGTTTTTATTAAATAATCAAGGGCATAGCGAACATTTCTATCAGCACTTTTATTCGTCAAAAGCATCACAAAATCCACAAGGGGAGTCGTGTTTAAACTTGGTTGGTAATATGAGCTGCCCTGAACGTGTGCTTTAAAGCCTTCGAAATTTGTTATCAGTTCTTGGTCTAAATTCGCCCCAGAAAAATGGACATCAAAATCTGCGGCAATGGCGGTTGTCATAAAGGCTATGAGAAGGATTACAGTTTTAAACATGATTCATCAACAAATAAAACGGATTACTACTTATATAGTCGCAAGGGTTAATATTTCAATAACTCTCTAAAACTATCTTCGTCCCTGCTCTCTGTCATCCTCGGACTTGTTCCGAGGATCTAGATTCTCGCAATAAATGCGAGAGTGACAATGTTGGGAAAGGAAATTTCGAAAGAGGTTTTTAAAAACTATCTCCCGAATAAACCTTTCAATAGCTTTTCGGGATTAATCGGTAAGTCTTGTTGTTTCTGCTCAGGCTGTTGTTGCCCCTCAGCAGCAGGTGCTTTTTCCTTGTTTTTGCCCGTACCCAATACACCTTGCAAAATTTCACCAACTTTGCCGCCAATGCTACCGACGGCCTTGTCAAGAACACGGTTAGCCGCTTCTTGGAAAAGAACTTTGACCAATAAATCTTGGTCGATTGCATAGGATGGGGCATCAATGCTACCGGATATTTTCATACCCAACGGAGGTAATTTACCAAGCTCTTTCATCTTGATTTGCGTGTTCATATCAACCATCCAACCGGGCAAATCGATAGTACCTTTTCCGCTAATCGTTGCGTCATCTGATAAAAACTCGATGTTCTGGCTGTTAGCTTTACCGTTTTGAACGGTAAAGTCAGCTTTTATATGAGTAAAAGAACTCTCTGCTTTTCGTTTCAGATCATCCATCAAGGTTTTAATATCACCTGGACTCTTGATTTGTTTTAGATCAGTCACAAACTTTTTAATATCAAAGGCTTCAATAACACCTTGGCTTAAATTAAATTGCATGCTGCCCGATAGAGAATTAACAGCATCAAAAGTATTATCTCCTGTCGCTGATAATTTGAGAGAGGTGTTGAGTGTGGCTTTCTTAAGCGGTGTTTGTCTTACCTTTGGCAAGGAAGCCAGATTCAGATTTTGAATACCAAAGTTTAGTTTAACAGATGGTGTTTTCCCTTGTTGAACCGCGACATCACCGCTTAGATGACCGTTATACCCTTGTGCTTGGAAAGACGATAATTGTAGATTCCCATCTTTCAGGTGAAGCGTTCCATTGACTTGATTCAGTTGATACTCGTCATATTTGACTTCACCAACGCTAAATTTAAAATCGCCATTGACAGCTTTTAAAGGTTCCAAGTTCCACTTGTCTTTTGACCAACGTGCCGAAGCTGGAATATTTGAATTGGCAGCGGGTGCCGAGGCTGCAGGTTGTGAAGCTTTTTGATCTGTTCCAGTGCCCGCATTCAGATCAAGTTTGTTCAAAGACACATCTGCATTTATGTGTGGGCGCGTCTCTCCGAGTTTAACAGAAACGGCGGCATTAAGCTTAAGATCACCTTCTGCTATTGCGAGTTTGACATCAACTTGAGGTGCTTTGTAAGAAGCTTGGCCTGTTATTTTCACTGATTCTATTTGTATTGCAAGATTTGAAATTTTAATATTGTCTGAGTCAGCTTCAACTTGTGCTGTTAGCTTGACGCCTTTTTGTAGATCAATTTTTTTGTGTGGTAAATCAAGGACAAAAGGAATTTTCAAAGCATCAGATTGAATGCCACCAACAAATTTTTTATCTTGAACAGTTCCTTTTATTTGAAGCGTTCCGTAATCATCTTTCCCTTTAACAGCGGACACATTCGCATTAACAACGGATGGTTTATGGCCTGAAATCTCGCCGGTTTCAGCCTCAATTTTTAAAGAATAGTCGTTGATATCCAATTGACCTTTAACCACAAAAGGACCCATCAAAGAATCAAGCGACCCTTGAAGATTGATGTTTTTTATTTCTTGATGTGAATTGGCTTTTAAATCGGAGATCGTCACGAATCCGTCTTTTATCACTACGTTTTGTAATGAAAGAGCTGGTGCACTTATTTCCGATTTTGATTGTGCTTGGGTTGCTTTAATTTCAGATGAAGTTTTTTCTGTTTTTACATCCCGATTATTTTCTCCATTTTTAAATGTTTCAAGATGAATAACAGGTTCGATGAACTCAACTTTGCTGACTTCGATATTTCCTCTTAAAAGAGGAAATATATTAACCCCAAGAGAAATGCTTTTGAGTTCAACAAATGTCGCCTCTTTTCCACCAGGTTTGTTCTTTATGGAAATATCCTTAACGCTCAGATGAGGCGAGGGCAAAAGGCTAAGATTCACAGAACCTTTTAAATCGATCTCGAATCCCGTATTATCTTTTACTGCTGCAATGATGGGGGCCTTAAAATGACTCCAGTCTATAAAAGTTGGTACAGTTACCAGTAAAAGGATCAGGGCTAGAAAGACGTATAAGAGCTTTTTCATTGAGGTTCCATTTTTTTGTATTGAAAGGAATATTTGACCATACTTTAAAGTGTGAAAAAGATAAACTAAAAGTGGACAGCTAGAAACCTTAAGCTGCCATTTTACTTTTCAACAAAGCATAGGCCTGATTGATATGTTTGATTTTTTCTTCAGCATTTAAGCATCCTTGATGAAGGTCAGGATGATGTTTTTTAACCATCTTGCGATAAGCAGCTTGTAATTGAATGGCATTAAAAGGAGGCGATAATTCAAGTAAAACAACAGCTTCAGATTCAGGCGTACGGGAAGTAAAAGAAATGCTTTCTCCAGACGATTTCCATTCATTTTCTTCAAACAGCCCAAAAGGGTCATCAGATAGTCGCTGTTTACTGTATTTAGAAAAACTGTGTTCCCGATGGACGGCTTTATTGCTATGCCGGCTACCTATTGGCCAAGAAGGGCGTTGCCAGGTAATATCACGATACCATTCCTCTAGAATTTCATTTTCTGACATTTCAGAAAAATAATTCCATTGAGAATTATAACTACGGACATGTTCTAAGCAAAACCAATGCCAGGTTTCTGGCTTTTTCGGATGAGATAATATTCCCTTTTTAGGGGCTTTATGAGCGCCTTCTTTGTTACAACCGCGAGCATAGCAGGGCTTGATCTCTGTTCTCTGAGACTCTTGCTTCAGTTTTCTCCATTTGTGAAAATAGCCTCTCAGTGTAAGCGTACCTTTAAATGCTGACCCAGGTCGTAATCAGATTGATTTGAGTTTTTAAAACGTTCTTGATACACAATGAAATTTTCCATAACACGTTGAACATAATTTCTTGTTTCAGCGTAAGGGATTAATTCGATCCAATCAATGATATCAATCTTTGGATCTGTTGGATCGCCAAACAATTCAATCCACTCTCGAACGGCTTTTTTGCCAGCATTATAAGCGGCAATTGTTAACACCAAAGATCCGTTAAATTCCTGAAGTAAATGCTTTATGTGAGAAACGCCAAGACAAACATTTTTCTCAACAGTATATAAAGATCCCTTTAAGAGGCTTTTTGTCCCTTTTACGTCTCTCAATTTCTTAACTTCTTGCTCAGCTGTAGCAGGCATCAATTGCATTAAACCCTGAGCGCCTGCAGGGCTTAGAGCTTTTGGATCAAAGCGACTTTCTTGTCTGATAATGGCGTGTGCAAAATGAGCCAGAAAAGAATTGCTCTGGCTTATTTTTTGAATCATATTTCTAAGGTTTGCTGACAATAAAGGATAGGCCACAGGTGTCATTGAAATTTGAGTACGACTTACTTTTTTAGCTGTTTGTACGGCTGCATAAGATGAACCTAGTTTGTGTGCAAGTTCAACAAGCAGTTGTTGCTCTGCCGGGTCATCAATGATTTCCCCAAGCTTAATGAAAAATGACGCAACAAATTCATCTCTTTCTGTTTTTGGGAGAAGTTTTACAACTTTAACCAGTTCACGGTTTTCAAAAGTTTTCTTGATTTCCGCAGAGACCAAAAGAGGCTGCAAAAATTTAAATTTAACGGATTGAAGGCCCATTGAATTTAATCGGCTGATCGATAATTGACCATAATAAGTTGCGGAATGGGAGCTTGCCCATTTGTACCACTCACGAGCTTCTTCTGTTTGACCCATGGTTTTTGCTGCTTCTGCTGCCCAAAAAGCAGCTCTAGCTTTGCTGATGGGGCTGCTAACATTATTATAGAGATTCTGAAATCTACTGAAAGCTTCGTTGGGTTGGTTTAAAAAGCGCAATTGTAACCAACCAATTAACCATTCGGCATTCGCAAAACTCTCACCACGGGTTAATTTATGACCTTGCATGACCTTAAGGGCTTCTGAAAAGCGCTTAGCCTCAATCATTCGACGTCCTAGAATATTGCGCTCGACCCACCATTCGTCAGGAAATTGAGCTTCCTCTGGATTATGCTCAATCGAGGCTTCAGCGATTAAATCAATTGCTGTTTGATCATTGCGTTGACGTCTATGCCACTTGATTTGGTTAAAAAGAAGTGCCTTGTCATCTTTTACAAAAGTTAGCGTATTTGATAGCTTTTCAGAAGCTGTTGGCTTTTCTTGAATGAGTTCCAAACGTGTTTTAACTAAATCCTGCTGAGATTGATCCAACCAGGTCAACATGTCTTGGCTAGCGGATATGTCTTCTTTATATAACAAACGATTCACTCTGGCTTGATCATCCTCATTTTGAATGATACTTGCGTAACTGTTTCGAAATTCAGAACTCATACTTTTGGAAAAATCTTTTTCTCTCCATGTCTTTCTTACAAGAGCATGCGCTTCTTCTGTTTTGCCAGCTTTCAAAAGAATCTTAATATAAGATATTGCACCTTCTGTTGTTAACGGCGGATTCTTCTCAAACCATGTGAGCAACATGGTTCCATCTTCTGTCCCATTCAAAGATTTCTCAAGAATCTCAATTAAATTGGTTTTACGTGGCCAATCTGGATGATTTTGAATAAATTGAATCATCTCTGTTGGTTTAGAAGGTTCGCTCAAGAGCTGCTTCCAAGTGTTGTACACAGTCATGTAATGTACATTCGTATTGTTTGTTTGGGCCATAGCTTGGCAAGTAAGTAAACTTATTACAAATATATACCCAATTCTATTGGCAAATTTGCAACTTAGCATTACTTTAAACAGAGACACATATAACTTCATCGTTATCACAACACAAGAATTAAGGTTTTTAAAATGTTTTCAGGTTCAATAGTGGCACTCGTTACCCCTTTTTCAGAAGGTAAGCTTGATGAAAAGGCTTTGCAAGAGTTGGTTTCTTGGCAAATTGCCGAAGGAACACAAGGAATCGTTGCTTGTGGTTCAACAGGAGAGGGAGCTCTTTTAACCAAAAATGAGAGAGACCGCGTTATCTCCTTAGTAGTCGAAGCTGCTGATCAGCGTGTTCCCGTTATCGTTGGTTGTGGCGCTCCTTCAACACAAGAAGTTGTCCAAATGGCCAAAGATGCAAAGCGCTTAGGCGCTGATGCAATTCTCACTGTGACACCATACTACGTTAAGCCTAGTCAACAGGGACTATATCAGCATTTCTTAAGTGTGCACAATAGCACAGATCTTCCTATTATTGCTTATAATAATCCAGGACGTGCAACTGTTGAGATTTCAATTGATCTTTTACTTCAGTTGGCTGAGTTACCAAACATAGTGGCACTTAAAGATTCAACAAACGATATCAGTCGCCCAGCCATCATGAGATCTCTATTAAAGAAACCTTTTGATTTATTATGTGGTGATGATCCGTATACGGCAGCTTATTTAGGGCAGGGTGGGGATGGTTGTATCTCAATTACAGCGAACGTGGGACCCGCATTGTGCCAACAATTGATGGTGGCTTGGAAAAATAATGATCGCATTGCCTTTAATGCATTGACACAAAAGTTGATTCCGCTACATTTATCCTTGGTTGCTGAAACCAATCCTTGTCCGGTTAAGTATGCGGTATCAGTGCTTGGTAAAATTAAAAATGAACTGAGGTTGCCTTTATTAGCTGTGGCTTCCTCTACAGAAGAAAAAATTGAAACCGCAATGAAAAATGCCGGGATATTTTTCACTCCAAGACTCCTTGAAAGACGAAGGGCCTAATTATGGCAAACGCTCCTGCTTTTAAAACAGTTGCTCAAAATAGACGCGCTCGGTTTGATTATGAAATCCTCGAAACCGTTGAGGCTGGTATTATGTTAACAGGCAGCGAAGTCAAATCTCTTCGAGCGGGTAAATCCAGCATTACCGAATCATACGCAGGCGAAATGGGGGGAGAGAATGCGGGTGAGCTTTATTTATTTAATGTCAACATTCCTGAATATTTAGAAGCTCATCAATTTAATCATTTTCCAAAACGCCCTCGTAAATTGCTTTTGCGTAAGCGCCAGGTTAAAAAATTCTTGGGTGCTATTCATCGTAAAGGCATGACGATCGTTGCTCTTTCCATGTACTTTAACGCTAAAGGCAAAGCTAAGGTTGAAATCGCTTTGGCCAAAGGTAAAAACGTGGCTGATAAACGTCAAACCATCAAAGATCGTGATTGGACGCGTGACAAAGCTAGGATTTTAAAGGGAGGGGATTAGAGTTGATGCTCATTATAGTTCGCCTGCCTAATCTTTTCTGACGCGCACAATCTCAACGCCAACCGACTTTGTATCCGGGATTGCTTCTAATTTTTCGATGGTGACTCTTGTTGCGTGAACTCTTCTGTCGGTAAGACAAATATTGGCAATTTCTTCGGCTAACGTCTCGATAAAGTACACATGCTCTTTTTGTATAAAAGCGTGAATAGATTGAATCAGTTGATCATAACAAAGAACCTGGCTTATTTCTACTTGGGGCGTTGGCGCAGGCGCGTAGTAATCACACTTTAAATTAATTAGCACTTTTTGAGGGCTGTTGTATTCATGGGGATACACGCCAATCTTGCACGAAACAAGTAAATCTTTGATTGTAATCGTCCACTTTGGCTGTCCAATGTTAGCTAAGGCAGGTTGCGTGTAATCAAAATCGACCGTAGTGAAATGGGGTTCTTTTCTCGCGTTAAGCATGCCCTGAAAACTCTAATAAAAATCTCTCAGCTGTAATCCTATACTGAAAATCTTCTCTCTGGGAAGCCATTCCTTTTAGAAAAGAAAAAGGGCTCCTTGAAAATCAGAGAGCCCTTTTTGAAACATAGAACTTTTAACAGCGACTAATGAGCTGATCCATCTGGAACAACGCGGCTGCGATCTTTGCCACTTTGGATAACAAGAACACGTTGACCAACGGCCATCTTTGGGTCTTCTCCTTGAGTCAGCGTAACTATATCGCCACGATCAAGTTGAACTTGGTACTCCATACCTTGTTGCTCGGTCATTTTTTGTTCTAATAGATGGCCGGCGGCACCGGCTGCTAAGCCACCAAGAACGCCTGTTACCAATCGACCTTTGCCACCGCCGAGTGTTGATCCAAGAAGACCACCTGTAATACCACCGACAGCAGCGCCAGCGCCTAGTTTTCCATCAGAACCATTAATTGTAACGACCCTAGAGGAAACAATGGTTCCTTTGAAGGTTTGACTGATTTCACCCGCACCATGAGCGCTGTAGTCATTTCCGCCAAGCTTTGGCGCGCAAGCAGAAAGCATTAAAGAAGTGGCTGAAAGCGTAGCTACTATGAGAATTTTTTTCATCTTAAATTTCCTGATAAAGTAACGAATAATGATACTAAATACTAGAGGAACCGTTTTAGAAATGCAACAGAGTGACGCTAGAAGAGTTTACGCCGAATCTTCCTGCATCCACCTGGCAACTTCTTTTGTGTAATAATTGATGATAAAGTCAGCACCCGCGCGTTTGATGCTTGTTAAAACCTCAAGCGCGGCTCTTTTTTCATCAATCCACCCTTTTTCAGAGGCAGCTTTAATCATGCAGAATTCACCACTTGTGTGATAAGCACATAAAGGAATATGAGGATGTGCTTGTTTGATACGGTAAATGATATCCAGGTATGTGTGAGCGGGTTTTACCATTAAAATATCAGCTCCTTCTAAGACATCAAGTTCTGCTTCTCTGAATGCTTCATTTCCGTTGGCTGGATCCATCTGATAGGTACGCCGATCACCAACTTTGGCGGCTCCTTCTGCTGCTAAGCCAAAAGGCCCATACATGGCAGACCAGTACTTTACAGAATAGCTCAAAATAGGTATGTGAGAAAAGCCGGCATCATCTAAGGTTTTCCGGAGTACTGAAATCATCCCGTCAATCATGCCGCTTGGGGCAATCATCTGAGAGCCAGCTTTAACATGACTTAGGGCTTGTTTTGAAAGAATGTCCAAGGTTTGATCGTTGTGAACATCAAGTCGGCCATGCTTGTCGCAAAGGGGGCCGCAGTGCCCATGATCGGTATACTGGCAGAGGCATACATCTGTAATTACAAACAGATCAGGAGCAATTGTTCTTATTTTGTGAAGCGCTTTTTGAATAATGCCATCGTCATTGAAAGAATTTGAGCCGTTCTTATCTTTGGTGTCAGGGATGCCAAATAAAATAATACTCTTAATTCCCAAACCTACAATTTCTTCAATTTCTTCGTCTAATTTCGAAAGCGGAATCTTATAATGTCCTGGCATGGATGAAATAGGATTTTTTTCACCCTTATCTTCTTTGATGAAAATGGCATGGACAAGATCACCTAAATTTAATTCTGTCTCACGGATTAAATCTCTAATAACGGGATGTTGTCTTAATCGACGGAGACGAACTGTGGGGAATGTTGGACTCATGGTTGAACCATAATTCTAAAATTTTATGTTCGTCAGAGTAACAATCTCCTCATATTGAATCAACGTCTCTCTTTAAAAAATGCCACCATTAATTCTGCACATTCTTTTTCATGAACACCGCCGATGACTTCTGGTTTGTGAAAAGAATGCTCAAAGATCCTAGCATTATGCTCAACGGCACCTCCCTTAGGATCATAAGCGCCAAAATAAAGACGTTTTATGCGAGCCCAAGAAATAGCTGCCGCGCACATAGCGCAGGGTTCCAATGTTACATACAGATCACATTCATCGAGATAGGGCGTTTTGAGGAGCTGAGAAGCTTTGCGTAAGACCAGCATTTCAGCATGGGCTGTGGAGTCATGAGATTGACACACTAGGTTATGAGCTTCGGCGATAATTTTTTGTTTATAGATAATAATTGCCCCAACGGGGACCTCGCCCTGTTGAACCGCCTTTTGGGATTGCTTAAAAGCGGCGAACATTGGATCTTTGATACACATATCGCTTTATGGGGAATGGCGGGAGTGACGGGACTCGAACCCGCGACCTCCGGCGTGACAGGCCGGCGCTCTAACCAACTGAGCTACACCCCCTAAGTCGTGTACTGCTTAGTTTCTTTGTAATTGATAGGGCTAAGTTTTGTCAACAGCTAATTTCCCAAAACTGAAGCTAACATTGCTTTGACAAGGGCTGATTCAATCGCGCATATTATGGAGCATGGCATAGAAGAGTCGAGAAATAGGTTGTTTTTTTATCTGCTTTCAAGTTTATTATCTCCTTTGGTTCGAATTCTTGTTTGGTATCGTGTTTCTAAGGGGCTAGAAGAAAGAAATCGTGTTAGGGAAAGATATGGCTATGCTTCCATCGTAAGACCAACTGGGTCCTTGGTGTGGGTCCATGCTGCAAGTGTTGGGGAAACAGTCTCTATTGTCCCATTGATCAAAGCATATAAAAATACTTACCCCGATCAAACTATTTTGTTAACCACGACAACAATAACAGCACGCACCATTGCTCAACAGAGATTAACCGGGTTTTGTATTCATCAATTTGTTCCTTTTGATGTTGGGCCATGGGTTGATCGTTTTTTAAATCATTGGAAACCGAGTCTTTCCGTTTTTGTTGAATCAGAGCTTTGGCCAAATTTGATTCAAAGAACGTATCGCCGGAAAATCCCTTTAATCTTGTTGAATGCGCGGCTTTCCGATAAGAGCTATAAGCGTTGGTTGAGATTTCCGTTCATGGCCAAATATTTGCTAACTCGATTTAATTTGTGTCTTGCTCAATCGCCAACAACGGCAGAACGTCTGAAAAACTTAGGCGCTTCTAATGTGAAAACGATGGCGAACTTAAAATTTGCAGCAGAAGGCTTACCTTATGATGATCAGAAATTTGAAAAGCTAAAGCGTTTATTTCAGGGACGCCCTTTATGGGTTGCAACCAGTACACATGCTGGCGAAGAAGAGATTGTTCTGAAAGTTCATCAGCGTTTACAAAAAGAATTTCCAAACCTTTTGACGATTTTGGTACCAAGACATCCTTTGCGCATCGATAAAGTTGAGAAGATGTGTGAGGATTTGCAACTTTCTAGTGTCAGACACAGTACTTTTAATGAGCAATCTGATTTTCAAATTTATTTGGGAGATACAATTGGCGAGTTGGGGCTTTTCTTTGCCTTGAGTCGGATTGTTTTAATGGGGGGGAGTTTTGTTCCAATCGGGGGGCATAACCCAATTGAGCCAGCAATATCTGGTTGTGCAGTTTTGTGGGGACCTTATATGCACAACTTTAAAGACGTTTGTCAGGTTTTAGGTGAGTCATGTTATTCCGTTGATACCCCTGAAAAGCTAGAAGAAACCCTAAAACATTTCCTTCAAAATCCAGATAAAGTACTTTCTATAGGGGAGGGGGCTGCAGCGATTGTCAAAAAACAAGCGGAGTCTGTGCAAGATACGGCCGCAACCTTAAGAGCTCATTATGAAGACTAACTACGTCAGCATCGCTATGCGTGTTGGTGTTGATTTCGTAGCGGGTATTTTGGTTGGAACTTTGTTGGGGCATGCTGTTGATGTGTATTTTCAAACTTATCCTTGGGGGCTGGTTATTTTTATTGTGCTTGGTATAATGGCTGGAACATTGAATGTTTATCGACTTATGCGTGGATTTATGCAAGAAAGCGAAGATTAATCTATGGGTGGTGTGGATCCTCTGCATCAATTTAGCATTGAGCCTATTATTCCTTTAATAATAGGGGATTGGGATATATCTTTTACCAACTCGGCGCTTTTTATGATGTTGTCGACGTTGTTGATTTGTGTCATTGCCCATTTTGCAACAAACAAGCCCCATCTTGTTCCTAATCGGTTGCAAGTTAGCATAGAGATCTTGTTTCATTTTATAGCGAACATGGTAAAGACCTACGTTGGAAAAGAGGGGCTGATATATTTTCCATACATTCTGTCTCTTTTCCTTTTTGTTTTAGTAGGAAATGTGATTGGTTTATTTCCTTATAGTTTTACTTTTACAAGCCATATCATTGTTACTTTTGCGTTAGCATCGCTTGTGTTTGTTGGCGCAACTTTGGTTGGTATAGCCAAACATGGGCTGCATTTTTTTCGTGTCTTTCTTCCCAAAGGAATTCCCTTGTATGTTGCCCCTTTATTGATTCCTGTTGAAATTATTTCATATCTGTCCAGACCGATTAGTTTATCTGTTCGTCTTTTTGCTAATATGGTCGCAGGTCATGTTATGCTTAAAATTTTTGCTGGCTTTGCAATACTATTAACGAGCAGTGTCTTTTTGCCAACTGCCATTTTACCTGTTATGATGAATGTTGCTATTACTGGTTTTGAGCTTTTGATTGCTGTATTACAAGCTTATGTGTTTACAATATTGGCGTGTATTTATTTAAATGACGCGCTAAACTTACATTAGAAAAGGAGATAAATATGGAAATTGGTGCAGCTAAGATGATTGGCGCTGGTATGGCGACGTTTGCTTTACTGGGTGTTGGATTGGCGCTGGGTAATATTTTTTCAACGTTGATTTCATCTATTGCAAGAAATCCATCAGCTAAAAATGATCTTTTCCCTATAGGTTTACTTGGTTTTGCTTTGACAGAGTCGATTGCGCTTTTGGCTTTTATCGTTGCTATGCTGATTCTTTTCTCAAAATAAAAGAGATTTTTTCATGCCACAATTTGATCCGTCGACATTTACTTCCCAGATTTTCTGGCTATTGGTTTCTTTTGGAATTGTCATTGGAGCATTTGTTTTTCTCTTTGTGCCAAGAATTAATACCATGCTTGAAAATCGATCGAAGAAAATCCGACACGATTTAGACCGTGCTCAGTCATTGAATCATAAAATTGATGAGCTTTTAAAAGCGCGTGAAGAGAGAATTCGTAACGCTGAAAAGAAATCTGCAGCCATTGTTCAAGCAACTCTTGAGGAAATGGAAGACAAAAAAGAAAAACAGTATAAAATTGTTGATGCAGAAATTGCTCAGATGATTCAAAGTTTACAAGAATCAATTGAACGGCAAAAACTGACATTACAAGCTTTATTAAAGCCCTTGGTCAATGAATGCGTGCAACAGATTCTGCCAAAACTCGTTGGTTCTGATCCTGAAAAGAAAGTTCTCGAAAAAACAGGGGAGAAAAAAGCATGAGTCAAGATCCCAATTTTTATCTCGTTATCAGCTTTTTAGGTTTTTTGGCTTTATTTTACATTTATGGTCGCAGGTGGATACTTTCTTTTTTAGATCGTCGAATTAAGACGATTAATGAAGAGTTGCTAGAGGCGAATGCGACAAAAGAGATGGCTCTTGCGCAGCTGAATGCCGAGACAAAGGCATTGATCATGGTTGAACAAGAAGAAGAAAGAATTTTGACTAATGCGAAGAAGCAAGCTGAAAACTTGATTCGAAACATTCGGCAAGAAATTAGCGAAGAGGTTGCAAACAAACAACGTGAATGTGAGTACGAAATCAAGAAAATAAAAGGGAGGTTCGAGTATGAAGTGAAAGATCAAATTATAGATCTTTTGAGTCAAGCTCTGATCACATGGATGCGAGAGCACGATCACAATAAGATCAGGCAAGCAGCAAACTCACAATCAATCAGTCTTTTGAAACAGGTCCAGATTTAAGTGCAAGCTGAGATAGAAAGGCGTTTGAGAGTTTTAAATCCTCTTGAGCTATCGATCATTGATGATTCAGCAAAGCATAAGAATCATTTTGAGGGTGGTGCTGATCAAGGCACACATTTTCGCATTAAGATTGTTTCGTTTATCTTTAAAGGTATGTCAAAAATTGAAAGACATAGAACTGTTTTTACTCTTTTGGAGGATCTTTTGAAGAATCAAATTCATGCCCTTTCACTGGCGTTATTAAGCGACGATGAGCAGTAAAACAAAACGTGGGCCCCTTGTTCTGTGGTTGTTAGCAACTGCGTTATTAATTTGGGCCATGATCATGTTAGGTGGGGTGACGCGCTTAACACAGTCAGGGCTTTCTATTGTCGAATGGAAACCAATAACAGGTGTTATCCCTCCTTTAAGCGATACAGACTGGCAAACAGCTTTTCAATCTTACAAACAATTTCCTGAATATCAGATGGTGAATCAGGACATGACCCTAAAAGAATTTAAATTCATTTATCTAATGGAGTACACGCATCGGCTTTTGGGTCGTTTGTTGGGGCTGGTTTTCTTTATTCCTCTTGTGATTTTTTGGTGGCGTCAGTGGTTGCCTGAATCTATGAAAAAGCAAAGTCTTGTCATTTTGGGTTTGTGTTGTTTGCAAGGTGCTGTTGGCTGGTACATGGTTAAAAGTGGCCTTGTTAATGTTCCAACCGTTAGTCATTACCGTTTAGCACTTCATTCGGAATTGGCATTTTGCATGTTGGGGCTTACGGTTTGGGTGTTGCTGGATTATATGAAAGGGCAAAGAAACCAGAGGCATAAGATTCCAAAAGTATTTTTGCTGGTATTTGCTCTTCAGCTTTTAACAATGATCTATGGTGCTTTTGTTGCAGGTTTGAAAGCTGGTGTTCTTTATAACACTTTCCCTTTGATGGAAGGGCAATGGTTACCGGCAGAGTGGGCATTTCACAAACCTTTGTGGCTTAACTTTTTTGAGAATCCAGTGACAGTTCAGTGGATGCACCGCGTTTTGGCGTTTCTTTCCTTAGGTCTCGTTTGGGTTGGTTATTTCAATTATAAAGACTCTCATTTAGTTTTGATCTGGGCTCTTTCTGTTACGATGCAGGTTGTTTTAGGAGCGCTCACAATTGTTTTTGATGTTCCTGTTAGTTTAGGTGCTTTGCACCAAGCTTGGGCAGCTGTTGTAATGGTGAGTGGGCTGTTTGTGCTTCATCAGCATAGAAATTAGACAATAAAAAAGCAGCCTATTTCTGAGCTGCTTTCTTTGATTTTAAATTACTGTGTCATCCTTGGACTTGTTCCGAGGATCCTAGAAAAGACAACTGGATTCCCGCTTTCGCGGGAATGACATATGGTTTACTTAAGCAGTTTTACCTGACTTCTTTGGTTCTCCAACAAGAGCTGTAAAGCGCTTGCTCAAGTTTGTAACAGCAAAGATCCAGATGAGACAGATAACAATCACAATTGGGCCCAAGATGTAGGACAAACTTGCCAAAGAAACACTTCCACCAATCACAGCAAGCATGGTTGATTGGATGAGCGCACCACCGGATTTACCAGCACGACCACCAATAACTTCAACAGCTGCCTGACCTTTTACTTTTGCTTCTGGGTCAAGAGGGATGTAAGCCATTTGCTTTGTTGAATCGAACAAGGAATACTTTGTCCCCTTAGAGAGAACGTTTTGTATTTGCCCAACAATCACTGCAAGCATAACAACAGTTGTTCCAAGGATTGGTGTCAATGGATCAGACATTGCTCCTTGCCAAACGACTACGTAGAAAATTCCAGATGTTACAAGAACCATAATTGGAGTAATGATGGCTGCTTTTAACCAGCTGAGACGGCGTAGGATGTTGTTACCAACAACCATAAGCATAATAGTCACAATACCTGTCCAGGTAGAGAATTGTCCCATAAATGCGTTGTAGTCATTCATGTCTGGGAAAGCGATCTTAATTTGACCTTTCCAAACACCCTCAACCAAGTTAATTGCAATGCCGTAAGCAAGAACGATAACAGCGATCAAGCCCAGGTATGGATTTCTAGCAATGTACTTAAAGCTTTCTGTAACAGATAATTTCGCTTTTTTCTTTTTGCCAGCGCCTTCGCCAGGTTGGTAAAGAGTTGGGTCTGTTAGAATATTTGTGGTCATCCAACGATAAGTAGCTGCAATGATAATTCCTGCAACAACAACTGCACCCATCAAGAATTTCAGGTTGACCCCGAAAGAATCAACACCTTGCGGAAGAGTTTTTGCATATTGAGCACATATGATAATTGTTGGACCTGAGAGAATCAAACCAATGTTGCCAACCATGCCAAACAATCCGTAAAAGCGTTTTGCTTCAGTGATTTTGGTAATTTCGTTAGCAAACTGCCAGAAGAGCATTGAAAGTACCACGCTTCCCCAAAGTTCAGAGAGGATGTAGAACAAGCTGAAGCTCCAGTTGCCAATGACCGGCACAAACCAGTGAAGGTTAGGCCAGGCGGCTTGATAAACTTGCATGGCTTCTACGCTCATGTGCAACGCTTCTTTGTTTGGGTAAATAATAAAAGCAAACGCGCCAAAAAAGACCAAGAATGGCATCAAAATTGTATAGAACAATTTTTCACGTTCTAAAATGTTGGCAAGCTTAACGAAAATGACCATGAACAAAATTGCTGCGGGTGTAACACCGTAGAGCTTCAAGAAACTCAAACACTCAGCGCCGCCTGCAGGTGCATTTACCATCAAAGTGTCTTTTGTGTCGCGCAAGATGGTGTAGTTAAAAAGGATGCAAAGCATCATGATGCCCATAGGCAAAAACTTTTTTAGTTCGTAATTGTGTACTGGCCAAAAAACGCCACGTAAGCCCGTAAATTCTTCTTTTGGTTTATCTGTTTGACTACTCATTTTCTATCCTTAAATGCTTTTCCGCAAAACACAACAACCCTTTGTTGGAAACAAAGGGTTTCGTATTTGCTATTTTCAGGGGTTAATATTCTCGATACTTACCGTTCGGATGGTAATTCGTACATCCACTTAGTAATTGAAACATGACTCGATTCTATTGAAACATTAGCTTTTAGTCAAGCTATACTTCTCTATTTGTGATCGTTGGAATGAGGCACATCCTTATTGTAGTGCTTTCGACAGAGAGCAATGTAACGGTCGTTTCCGCCAATTTCTATTTGTTCTCCGTGACGAACAATTTTCCCATCTTGGTCCACACGTGCATTCATGGTTGCTTTACTGCCGCAATGACAAATAGTTTTGATCTCGGTTAACTCATCAGCCCACGCTAGTAAATAACGGCTTCCTTCGAAAGCTTCGCCCAAAAAATCGGTTCTAAGACCATACGTTAATACGGGTAATTTTAACTCGTCCACAACCTGCGTTAGTTGAAAAACATGTTGTTTGCTGAGAAATTGAGCTTCATCAATCAAAACACACTTCAGATTGGAAAGCGTTCGCATTCTTGTTTTAATATCGTCAAAAAAATGGAAATTCTGACAGAATGGAATGGCTTCACTTTGAAGGCCAATTCTCGATGAAATCATCCCTTTGGCATAACGTGTATCAAAAACAGGCGTATATAATAATGTCTGCATACCACGTTCATGGTAGTTGTGACTGGATTGAAGGAGGGTTGTTGTTTTTCCGGCATTCATAGCCGAATAGTAGAAATATAATTTGGCCATAGGTGTTAGCACACAAAACCGCTTAAACGCTCTTAGCATTGAAATGTATCAGGAGAGTGTTTTCTTATAAAGAAAAATCTTCCTGCTGTTCTGGACTGGCTTTATAAAAAGCAGGAATGGTTAAACAATGCTCGTAGATACGTTTTAATGTTGGATAATTTTCCATTGGGTGATGGAACCGCAATGCGTTGTATATTTGTGGAATAAGACAAACGTCAGCCAGAGTTAGTTCATTTCCAAAACAGAAAGTAGAATTTGGATTTGAGATTTGTTTTTCAAGTGCCGTAAAAGTGACTTTTAGCCAATGTTGGTACCATTTATCTTTTTGCTCCTGAGATGCGCCCATGTCTGTTGATAAATAAGTTAGCGTTCCAAGATTATTAAGAGGATGTAAATCAGCTGCGATTGCAAGAGCAAAAGCTCTGACTTTTGCTTGCTCATAAGGATCTTTGGGCAATAGAGCAGGTGAGGGGTGTTTCTGTTCTAAATAGTCAATGATGGCAAGTGATTGTGTAAGTGTTTTTCCGTCATCATCTATCAGAGTTGGGACACGTTGTTGCGGGTTTAAAGTAGTGTAGTCAGCACTTTCCTGATCATTTTTTCTAAGATTAATGTAAACGCTCTCAAAAGATATTTTTTTAAAATGAAGAGCAATTCTGACACGATACGAAGCTGACGAGCGAAAATAAGTATATAGTTTCATGCTGCAATCTTTTCAGTCATTTTTGGTGCAATTATGGGGGAGATCTTCCGTGGCCATTGATTGATAACAAGTCCCGCGAACACAAGACCAGAAGAGAATATTGCAAGAATGGACATTGTTTCTCCTAAAAAGATAGAAGCTGAAGCAATAGCAAAAACTGGAACGAGTAAGGAAAATGGTGCAACTTGCGAAGGAGAATAAATACATATTAACTTAGCCCAAAGAGTAGCGCCAACCAGAGTTGCAACCCAAGCTACATAAAAAGCACAAAATATACCATTCCAGGTTAAATAAGCCCAAGTTTCAGCCAATACATTTGTTCCTTCAAATGTCCACGAAAGTCCAAGCATCGGAAGAGGGGGGATCAAGCTTGTCCAGACGATCAGTGAAAACATATCAGCATTTTGGGCTTTTTTTGTAAGGACGTTGGAAATTGCCCAAGCAAAAGCAGCGACAATTAAGAGTAGAAATCCACTGAGGCTCGCTGACCCATGCATTTCAAGCCCAATGAAGAAAATTCCAAGGAAAGCTATGAACATGCCAGTGATTTGCTGCATTGTGACGTGTGTTTTAAAGAAAAGAAAAGAGAGAAGAAGAGTAAAAAAAGCTTGAGTCTGCATGACAAGCGAAGCAATTCCTGCCGAAACGCCCAGATAAATACCTAAAAACATGAGAGAGAATTTAACAACTCCCAAGCTAAAACCAATCCCCAAGATAACCCAGGTTGGAGCGTTGGGTCTTTTGATGAAAAAGATTAAAGGAAATACTGCCAATACATAGCGTATGCAAACGTATAAAAAGGGAGGCATTTCTTCGAGGCCTGATTTAACCATAACAAAGTTAAATCCCCAAATAAGGGCAACAAAAAGAGCAATGAAGATGTGACGGGTTTCCATGGCACGAGCGGGACTAGTAAAATAATCTGCCTAATATATAGTATTTCTCTGGTTAATTTACCACAAGTATGTGGGGTTTAATGTGCTCATGCAGAAAAAACAACCGGCTTGCGCTTCGATCTTGAATGTGGCAACTTCTTCATAAATAATACTGAGAATGTCTTCGTCTTTTCGATGCTCCCTTTAGTACATAAATTTGCGTGAAGAAGAAAAAAAATGAACTTATCTTCTCCTTCTATTTCAGTAATAATGCCAAATTATAACCAAGCCCATTTTATAGGCCATGCCTTGCAAGGGATACTTAACCAAACGCTTCTACCTCAAGAAATCATTGTTATTGATGATGGATCAACCGACAATAGCCTCGAGGTTATAGAATCAGTATTAAAAAAAGTTAATACACTAAGATTGGTTAAAAAAGATAAGAATCAAGGAGTGATAACTGCTATAAACGATGGGATGGCTTTGGCTAAAGGTAAGTATGTGTATTTTGCAGCCGCAGATGACTATGCTTTTCCTAGCTTTTTGAGAGAAGCAGCAACTTTTTTAGAAAACAATCCGCAAGCGGGTCTTTGCTCTTCCTTAACAAGAGTTATTGATGCTGGTGGTAATGATAAAGGAATACTCAAAACTCCTAAAGTTATTAAAACGCCAGGTTATATTTCCAATGTGATGTGTGAAAAATATTTGATGAAATATGGGAATTGGATTCAAAGTAATGCAGCCTTATACAGGAGAGAAACGTTAAATCAAATTGGTGGATTTCCCCCTCAGTTGAAATCATATGCAGATAGTTTTGTTAACCTCTCTCTTGCTCTTTCGGATGGGGTATGCTTTATCCCTGAGGCTTTATGTGCGTGGAGGCGATTGGAAGATGGGTTTTCAGCAAAAAATTCAAACGATCCAATAGCATTTTGGCAAATTATTGAAAACACAAGCGAGTTAATGCAATTGAGCGAGAAGAGAGTTTTTTGCGGGAAATTTATAAAGAACTGGAAAAAGAAAATGATCAAACAGTTTATTAATAATATACACGAGACTAGTTTGGAAAAAACTGAGATCTTTGAAAATCTTACAAATGGTGATAGTTTGGTCAAGATCTGCCTAAATTTCCATAAATTTTTTTATGCGGGTGTTAAAATCATCTCTAAATTAGCGCCTTAAGCTATTCCACCTAAGCTAACTAAATAGACCATAGTAATGACCAAAAAATTAGTAGAAACTGAAATAATTATAAAATCTCAGCCGGGATACAGAAGAGTAGCTTGTCGTGATCTCTGGATGTTTAGAGAGCTTTTCTTAACGTTAGTTAAAAGAGACATCCTAGTTCATTACAAGCAAACTTTTATAGGCGTAACTTGGGTTGTATTGCAACCACTTGTAACAATGATAATATTTACTCTTGTTGTGGGTCGTTTCGTAGGTAATTTGAGTGAGCATTTCCCTTATCCTTTGTTGGTGTTTTGTGGTCTCGTGCCTTGGCAAACATTCAGTAAAACTCTTTCTAGTGCGAGTTCTAGCATTGTTTCAAATCAAAGCCTTGTTACTAAGGTTTACTTTCCTCGCGTTCTCATTCCGGCAACAGTTGTGACAAGTGCTATTATTGATATAGCTGTTAACACTACCGTCTTAATATTGTTATCTTTTTGGTTTTACAAAGTGTTTACAATAAAATTGTTGTTGTTACCTGTGTTAATTGTTTTTACCTTAATAAGTTCATTTTTCTGTAGTTTATGGTTTGCCGGACTAAGTGTCTTTTACCGAGATTTTCAATTTCTTCTTGCTTATTTTATTCAAACAGGGCAATTTATTTCTCCTCTTTTCTATCCTCTTTCCATTATCCCAGAAAAGTGGAGAGTGGTTTATGCTTTAAACCCGCTTGTTACTATTATTGAAACGTTTAGATGGGTGGTCATAAAAAACTACCCTTTCCCAAGTTTTCAAGTGTGCCTAACTTCATTCTCTGTGGTAGTGTTTTTGGGCTGGACAGGGTGGATTTATTTTCACACGGTTGAACGACGCATTGCAGATAGAATATAAGTAAAAAATATATGTTTTTAGAGCAAACTACTTTGATGGAATAAATATGGCAATTTGTATTGAGAACATTTCTAAGGAATTTAACATAGGTGAAAAACAGTCTTATCTTACTTTTCGCGATCAACTTGCTCAGCTAGGAAATTTTCCAAAGAGATTGTTTAGCAAGAAGAAATCCACTCTCAATGAATCACCATTTTGGGCTCTGAAGGATGTCTCTTTTGACATAAAAGAGGGAGAAGTCGTTGGTCTAATTGGAAGGAACGGAGCTGGGAAAAGTACTCTTTTGAAGATACTGGCTCGTATCATTGATCCAACTCATGGGCAAATAAAATTAAAAGGAAGAGTTGGATCATTATTAGAAGTGGGTACTGGCTTTCATCCTGAACTTACTGGAAGAGAAAATATTTTTTTAAATGGCTCTATACTGGGTATGAGCAAAAGAGAAATTTATACTAAGTTTGATGATATTGTTCAATATGCAGAAATTGAAAAATTTATTGATACACCAGTTAAGCGATACTCTAGTGGCATGTACATGCGCTTAGCTTTTGCTATTGCGGCTCAACTAGAACCGGAAATTATGCTAATTGACGAAGTTTTGGCAGTAGGGGATGCTACGTTTCAAAAGAAATGTTTGAATTCTATGCGTGAAATAGGTGAAAGTGGTAGGACAATTATCTTTGTTTCGCATAATATCAATGCCGTTAATAGATTGTGTTCACGTGCTGTATACTTAGAACAGGGGCAGTTAATAGATGATGGTCCTACCGCTGAAGTTACAGGTCGTTATTTAACTGCGGGGACAGGCTATAGTTCTTGGAGAACATGGCCAGAAGAAATGCTTCCCGGTAATGATATTGTTAGGCTAAAAAGTATCCGTATTATGAATGCACAGCAAGAAGTTGCAGACTCTTTGCAGTTTAATGAAGAGATAAGCATAGAAGTAAGCTATAGGGTATTAAAAGAAGGAATATCTCTAATACCAAACATACATGTTTCTAGCCAAGAGGGTATATTGGTATTTGTTAGTGGAGACACGAGTGAAAAAGCCCGGTTTGAAAGCAAAGGCAGGGGCGAATATGTTTCGAATGTTAGGTTACCTGCGCGCCTTTTAAATGAAGGAGGATTTACAGTTGATGTTGCTATAAGCACAATGGACCCCTTGGCAGTTCATGTGCACGAGCGTGATGTCATATCTTTTCAAATAATAGAACCAACTCCTGACTTTCTAACTCGAGGAGATTATGTTGGGCCTGTACCAGGTTTAACTAGACCTCATTTGGTATGGGAAACTGAACACCAAAGCTAAAAGGGAAATTTCATGAAAACAATTATTCTGGCTGGCGGGTTTGGAACACGTCTTACCGAAGAAACAACGACAAAACCAAAGCCTATGGTTGAAATTGGTGGACGTCCAATCTTATGGCATATTTTAAAGCATTATGCGCATTACGACTTTAAAGAATTTGTCATTGCTCTTGGTTATAAAGCAGATGTTATAAAGCGTTATTTTTTAGATTATGCAGATCTAAATGGTAATTTAACGGTTGAATTGTCAGCAGGTAGAAAAAGGGTTATTCATCGTGAAAGAGATGATTGGGTTGTGCACTTGGAAGATACGGGCTCAGATACTTTGACTGGTGGTCGCGTAAAAAAACTTTCAGAGTGGGTGAAAAATGAAACGTTTATGGTAACTTACGGTGACGGTGTAAGCGATATCCCACTTGATAAACTTGTTTCTTTTCATAAACAACAAGGGCGTTTGGCTACAGTAACTGCTGTTCGTCCTCCTGCCCGTTTTGGCGGGCTTGTCGTTGACAAAGAGCAAGTTAAACACTTTACAGAAAAACCACAAGCTGGAGAAGGTTGGATCAATGGTGGGTACATGATTTTTGAGCCACAAGCTCTCGACCTTATAAAAGGAAACACCTCAAGTCTTGAAAGTGAACTTTTAGAACAATTATCGAGGCAAGGCCAGCTATCTGCATTTTGTCATGAAGGTTTTTGGCAATGCATGGATACTGTCAGAGACTTGAAATTTCTTGAAGGTCTATGGAGTAGCGGGCAAGCCCCTTGGAAAGTGTGGTAATGCAAAACAATTTTTGGCAAGATCGTCGAGTCTTTGTAACGGGAGCTACTGGCTTGGTTGGTGGCTGGGTAGTTAAGCACTTGTTAAAAAAAGGTGCTGATGTTGTCGCTTTAGTTCGCGATTATGTGCCGCAAAGTCATTTTTATTCAGATCAACTGTCTTCTAAAGTTGTAAGCGTAAGAGGTGATCTTTCAGATACTTTATTTTTAGAGCGTGTGCTTGGAGAATACGAAATACAAACAGTTCTTCATTTGGCAGCACAGACTATTGTGCCTATTGCCAATCGCAATCCATTATCCACATTTGAGAGCAATATTGCTGGTACCTGGAATTTACTAGAAGCGTGTCGCCGAAGTTCTTTAGTCAAACAAATTGTCGTTGCTTCATCTGATAAAGCTTACGGAGATGTGGCTGATCTTCCCTATAACGAAACGATGCCACTTAGAGCTGTTCACCCTTATGATGTCAGCAAAGCTTGTGCTGACATGATTACTCAATCTTATGCCAAATCTTTCGGGGTTCCTGCTGTTATCACACGTTGTGGCAACTTTTTTGGGGGTGGAGATTTAAACTGGAATCGTATTGTACCTGGTACTATTCGTTCTATTATTCGTAATCAACAACCTATTATTAGATCTGATGGGACTTTAATACGCGATTATATTTATGTTGAGGATGCGGCGAGTGCTTATTTAAGCTTGGCTGAAAAAATAGCTGAAAATCCAAGTTTGCTTGGTGAAACTTTTAACTTTTCTAATGAGACTCAATTGTCAGCATCGCAAATGGTTCAAAAAATTATTGAATTAATGCAAAGCAATTTAAAACCCGTCATTATGGGTGAAAATTCAGGTGAAATTCAGGATCAATATTTAGATTCCACAAAAGCTAAAACTCTTTTAGGATGGCAACCAGTATTTGGTTTGGAAAAAGGACTGCTAGCTACCATTGAATGGTATAGAAAGCATTTATTAGGATAAATTATGAATTGTCGTTCTTGTCGCTCTCAAAACCTTCAACCTATTTTTTCACTTGGAAAAACACCGCTGGCTAATAGGCTTTTGAAAAAAGAGCAGCTTGGTGAGATTGAGCCATTTTATCCTCTGGATTTAGTTTTTTGTGAAGATTGTTCTTTGGTGCAAATTACAGAGACTGTTCCGCCAGAAGTTCTTTTTTCAGACTACGTCTATTTTTCTTCCAATTCAGATACGATGATTCAGTCCGCGAGAGATTTAGCTTACCATTTGGGGAAAAATCTAGGTGAGCACTCTCTTGTTTTAGAGATTGCAAGTAATGATGGTTATCTGCTTCAACACTATAAAGAGCAAGGCATATCTGTTCTTGGGATTGATCCAGCTCAAAATATTGCCAAAGTGGCTAACGAGCGCGGTATTCCAACCTTGGCAGAATTTTTTAGCTCAAAACTTGCTGATCAATTGAGAACGGAAGGAAAACAAGCTGATATTATTCATGCCAATAATGTGCTTGCCCATGTCCCGGATTTAAATGGGGTTGTAAAGGGTATAGCAACGCTCCTTAAACCAAAAGGGTGTGCTGTCATTGAAGTACCTTATGTAGGTGATCTTGTAGAAACTTGTGCTTTTGACACAATTTATCACGAGCACTTATGTTATTTTTCTTTAACAGCCTTAGATGCATTGTTTGCAAGGCACAATCTTTTAATCACCGATGTGGAGCGTCTGTCAATTCATGGTGGTTCGCTTAGATTGTTTATAAATCATGCTGCGTTCGCAACGAGAAGTAATTCTATTCGAGAGCTTTTAGATAAGGAAAAGAGAGAAGGACTGGATAAATTACCCTATTACTCAACCTTTGGTTCTAAAGTGCAGGATCTTAAGCAAAGGCTTTTGAAGCTTTTGAAAGAAGTTCGTCAATCAGGAAAAAAAGTTGCAGCTTATGGCGCATCTGCTAAAGGAACAACTTTATTAACATTCTTTGGTATTGGTAAAGATTACCTCGATTTTGTGGTTGATCGAAGCTCTGTTAAGCAAGGCCTTTTTACACCAGGAACTCATTTGCCGATATATTCGCCACAAGCTTTGATAGAAGAAAACCCTGATTATGTTTTATTGCTGACTTGGAACTTTGCGGAAGAAATTATGAAACAACAAGAGGCTTATAGAAATCAAGGTGGGCGGTTCATTATTCCTATCCCTGAACTAAAGATTCTCTAATGAAATTTACCGAGCTTTTCTTAAAGGGCGCATATTTGATAGAGATGGAACCTCATATTGACGAACGGGGCCATTTCGCGCGTACCTTTTGTGCAAAAGAATTTGCTGACCACGGACTGGTAACAAACTTTGTCCAATGTAGTACGTCTTTTAATAAGGAAAAAGGCACAATGCGCGGTATGCATTACCAAGAAGAGCCTTATGCTGAAACAAAGATTGTCAGATGCGCACGTGGGTCAATTTATGACGTGATGATCGATATTCGCCCTGATTCCCCGACCTACAATCAGTGGTACGGAGAAGAGTTGACAGCAGATAATGGAAAGATGTTATATATCCCAAAGGGTTTTTCGCATGGGTTTCAAACTTTGGTTAACGATTCCGAGGTCTTTTACCAGATTGATAATTATTATGTGCCAGAATCAGCTCGTGTGATGGGGTATGACGATAATCATATCAAATGGCCGATTAGAGCAACTATAATATCGCCAAGAGATCAGTTGCTGTGTTGAGTATAGCAATTTCAGCGAAGATTTCGTTGTTGGCTGATATTGAAGAATCTGTAAAAGGAACAGATATTATTATTGAAGATGATGTGGTAATTGATAGTTTTGTCAAAATAAAACCCGCAGGTGGATCAGGAACATTACGCATAGGTTTGGGTAGTCACATTAATTCTGGTACTGTTATATATACTGGCAATGGCGTGAAAATTGGAAAAGGATGTTTAATAGCCGCTAATTGTACTTTTGCTCCTGTTAATCATCAATTTGTAAAAGCAGATACGTTTATCAAAGATCAAGGTTTTCTTCCTTCTAAAGGTGGTATTATTGTTGAGGATGATGTATGGATTGGTGCAAATTGTGTAATATTAGACGGTGCTTATTTGGCTAAAGGATGTGTTGTGGCTGCTCATTCTCTTGTGAGAGGAAAGCTAGAAGCCTTTTCTATATATGCAGGTTCTCCACTTAAAATGATCGGTGTTAGAAAGTAAAAATGTACACTGTTTTAGGAGGAGTTGGTTTTATTGGGGGCGAGATTGTTCGTGAATTACAACGAAAAAAGCTAGATGTTTTTATTCCTTCAAGAGATGACTCTTCAATACTTAAAAAGCCTCTTGGCAATGTGATTTACTGTATAGGGGTTACCTCAGATTATCGTCAAAGACCTTTTGACACGGTGGAAGCTCATGTTAGTTGTTTGAACTCTTTTTTGCATCAAGCAACTTTTGATTCTTTCTTATATTTATCCTCTTCACGTTTGTACAAAAATAGCGCTCATACTAGAGAAGAATCTCCTATAAGTGTAGTTCCCAATGATCCTGATGAGTTGTACAATATTTCAAAAGTAATGGGAGAGAGTACCTGTTTGAGTCTTCCAAATAAACAGATAAGGGTAGCACGCCTTTCAAATGTATGTGGCAATGACTTCGAATCAAGTAATTTTTTGTATGCCTTGTGTAAAGAAGCTGTTAGAAATGAAGCTATTTTTTTAAAAGATTCTTTGGAGTCTGAAAGAGATTATATTATGGTGGAGGACGTAGTAGAGTCTCTACTAATGATAGCTACTCATGGACAACATAGAACTTACAATGTGGCGAGTGGTTGTAATTTGAAAAATATCCAAATAGCAGAAATTTTGAATGAAATAACAGGATATCCAATTACAGTCTCTCAAGAAGCAAAAGTTATTAAATTCCCTTCTATTTCTATTGAGCGGCTTGAGGGCGAATTTAACTTCTCACCGCGCTCTGTTTTAGACTGTTACCGTAAATTAGTTGAAAATTTTATATCTAAGCGTGGTTGATGACAATGTATATTGATTTAAAAAATAGAAAGATATCTCTTTCATCTGAGGATGGACCAATCGATTATTCCTTCAGTGAACCAGAAGCTTTTGAAGCCATTTCTAATGCTTGGCTTCAGGTCGGATGGGACCAAAAGCATGTATATACGTTTACATGGCTAGGCCGTCCTGTTATTCAATTGCCTGAGGATATGGTGAGAACCCAAGAGGTTATTTATCAAATCAAACCCAGTTTGATTATAGAAACAGGTGTAGCTCATGGTGGATCGTTAGTGTTTTATGCTTCTTTGTTGCGATTGATGGGGAGAGGTCGAGTAATTGGCGTTGATATTGAAATCAGGCCTCATAACCGTAAAGCAATTGAAGAGCATGAATTATCTAGTTACATAACTTTGATTGAATCTGATTCAATCGCTTCGGCGACTGTCAATGAGGTGGAAAAACTCATTCAGCCGGATGATGTAGTGTTGGTTTTGTTAGATTCTAATCATACATATGAACATGTTTTGGGTGAGTTAAATGCATATTCCAAGTTTGTCACACCTGGGTCTTACATTGTTGCAACAGATGGTATAATGGAGCAAGTCGTGGGAGCACCTAGAACAAAACCTGATTGGGTAACGAATAATCCTAAGCAAGCGGCAATAGACTTTGTTGCCGCTAATCCTAATTTTGAAATATCCACTCCTTCTTTTTTGTTTAATGAAAGCACAATAAGTACACCTGTAACTTATTGGCCAAGTGGATGGATTAAGAGGAAAAAGTAACAAATGACAATCCAACCATTTTTCTCAATAGTAATACCAACTTGTAATCGTCCTGAGTTATTAGAAAAAAATCTGGAAGCGTGTAAGTTAATTACTTTTCAGGATTTTGAAATAATTGTTTCTGATAATTATTCAGATCCTGAAACTGCTGAAGTAGTAAAGAGGGCAGAGTTTACAAAAGTTCGTTATTACCGAACATCGGAACGTTTATCCATGCCAGATAATTTTGATTTTGCATGGTCATACGCAAATGGAAAATACGTTGTTTTTGTTGGAGATGACGATGTTTTGCTTCCTAAAACACTAGAAGAAACATATGAAATTATAACAAAACATGAAGCGCAAATAGTTATTTGGAACTCGTCTTTATTTTACCATGAAGATTGGAAGAGTTCTGGGAAACTACATGAAATTCCAGCTTATGGCAATATTTTAGAGCTTTATAAAACCTGCAATACAGGATATCTCTGTCAGATTGATGTCAATAACATGATACGTAATTATGGAAAATTTAATTTTCTTTGTTTCCCTAATACCCATAATTTTTGCTTTCTAAAAGCATTGGGAGATGAAGTCGTTCAAAAAACTGGTCGGTTATTTTGGCCTCTTTATCCTGATTACACAAGTAGCTTGCTGCTTCTTGGTGTTGCCAACAAAGATAAAGTCTTTTGGAGTGATCACAATGGTTCATGTGGAGGGCGTTCTTTTAACTCAAATATAGGTTCGTTTTATGTAAAGAAACACAAAAAAAGGAAATTAAGGCTAGCGGAATTTACGGAGGAGTTTAAAGAGCAAGATTTAATGCCTTATCATCCTTATAAATTGTTTAGTTTTTACAATGGATATGCCGCAGCACTATCTTTAGCTCGAAAAGTTTTACCTAGGGAATTTAAAAGCTATAACTATGATGCGCAAAAGTTAGTAAATTTAATAGATACGGAGTTTAATTCTCCTGCTTTAAATCAATTTGTCAAAGGTGAAAATTCAAAAAAACTATTTGAAGAAATGCAGGGGATTTTAGACGTGAAACCGATTGTTTTGAAAGAAAACAAACCTAGGTTTCGTATCTTAATGTATATGTTCAATAAAATACGTGAACTATTGAAGCTTGTAAAAAATTGCTTGGTAGCTAAGGGTCCTATTAACGCAGTACTTTATAATACTCCTTCGAAAGTTCAACTTGATATTTCAAAGCTTGGGTATAAAGATATAGTTAAAGCAATAGAAAATTTTGATAAAATCTACCAAGAGTTTGCTGTAGGTAAAACAGAAGGGGTCATTGTGCAGGCACTGCAAGCAGGGATTATACAAAAAGTAATAGTGCCACAAGTAACTCCGATCAAATAAATGCTTTTTAACTCTTATTCGTTCATTTTCCTCTTTTTACCCATCGTTCTGATTGGCTATCATTTTTTCTATAACCTAAAGGAAAAATACCCGAGTCAGCAGTCTTTACCTCTTTATTGGCTTGCCTTTTCATCTCTTATTTTTTACACAATTTGGAACCCAAGCTTTACGCCCATCTTATTAGCTTCTATCACTGGTAATGGTTGTCTTGCCTATGCGCTCATTAATAGGGATTTTTCATCTGCGCAACGGCGATGGATTCGTAACATTGGCGTGATTGGTAATTTAGTATTCTTGGGTTATTTCAAATACTCTTCATTTTTGTTGGAAAATTCAAATGCTTTTCTAGGAAGCAGTTTCACATTGTATCACATCATTTTACCTTTGGGAATATCTTTCTATACCTTTCAAAAAATAGCTTTGCTGGTAGATGCTGAAAAGGGCCAAGTTAAAGATTTTCAATTAAATAAATATCTTCTCTTTGTAACTTTTTTCCCTCAATTAATTGCTGGACCATTGGTGCATCATAAAGACCTTATGCCTCAAATGGGACCAGAAAAATTAAAGCCTTTATCCGCTGATAACTTAGCTCTGGGATTATGTATCTTTATTGTTGGGTTATTTAAAAAATCTGTACTCGCGGATACAATGGCACCCATTGCTGATATGGTGTTTAACACGGTTGCTGATGGAACAGCACTAAAAGCATCTGCTGCATGGGCAGGAGCTTTGGCATATACACTGCAGCTTTACTTTGATTTTTCTGGTTATTCTGACATGGCAATTGGCTTGGCTATGATGTTTGGAATTTGTTTGCCTCAGAATTTTAACTCTCCCTACCAAGCCACCAGTATTATCGATTTTTGGCGACGCTGGCATATGACATTGTCTGCTTTTTTACGCGATTATGTTTATATTCCTTTAGGGGGAAATAAATTAGGTAAAAGACGACGTTATTTTAATCTTTTTCTTGTTATGCTCATTGGTGCTTTATGGCATGGGGCAGGGTGGACGTTTGTTTTATGGGGGGCTTTTCATGGTATCCTTCTTGTGATTAACCATTTTTGGCGTGCAATGCGTAAACAATCGAAATTCTTTAACCGTTCCTTTGGAATTTACGGCCAATTTATCGGATGGTTTATTACATTTTACGCTGTTGTTCATGCTTGGGTTTTGTTTCGCGCTCCTAACTTTGAAGCAGCAAAAAATGTGTTCAAATTTATGTACAGCAGGCATACAGAGTCGTCATTAAATTTTTCGCAAATTTTAGGAAAAATTAGTTATAAAATCGTCAATTCAATGAATGCTCAGACAGTCTATATTTTACTAATTCTTCTTATTTTATCGTGTCTTTTTGCACCAAACACTTATAATATTTTTGTGAATAGAATGAATAATTCTTCGGTTGCTCTTCAAGTAAAATTAAATTTTAGTATGACAAATGGTTGGTCTTGGGTTATGGCACTATTGTTTGTTCTGTCAGTTCTGCATTTAAATCATGTTACACCTTTTCTTTATTTTCAATTTTAGAAACTTAAGATGCCACAACAGTTCTTATATAGCTTTTTTAAAAAAGCTCTTTTTATAATTACGGCTTTTCTTTTATTTGTTCTTTTTATTGATCCTTATGGCATCAATCCTTGGGGGCTTGAAATTTCAAGAGTTAATAAAATTAAATATGAGCGGGTTAATATTGACCGTCTTATAAAACCTTGGGAAGTTCAATGGAAGCAGCCAAAAACAATTTTTATGGGGACTTCACGTCCTCATCAGTCTCTCAACCCTGAAGTTTTAGATAATTCTGTTTTTGCGCCAGCCTATAATGCAGCTGTACCTGCATCTACGTTAGAAGAAAATTTACTGTTTTTGAAAAAGTATTTTCAATTAAATAAAAATATACGTTTTGTGGTGTTTGATATTTTTTGGATTACTTTTTTTAAGAGAGAGGATATTAAAGGTACCCAATATAATTTAGAAACTTTAGAGTTCTTTACTCAATTCTTCGGCTTAGTTTTTTCTGTAGAATCAATTACCGACTGCTTTAAAACTTTTTACAAAAACTTTAGAAAAAATAGCCGTGGTTATTATATTTCATCAGAAGGATTTTTTGTTTACCCTCCTAACATTGATTCCAGTCGGCATTTAGCTGGTTATCTTCAAAATATGCATGTAGAAATTTCCAACAAAATAGAAATAGATGAGGATAGATTCATCGTATTAGAAGAAATTGAAAAGCTATGCAAACAAAATGGAGCCAAATTAATTTTAACCATTTTGCCAGAACCTCCTATTTCAGATTATTTTTACGAATGTAACAACATTACTCCTTTGCGGGAATATGTTTTTAAACGTCTTTCTCATTACCCTGATGTTTATTATTTTTCAGCCCTGGGAGGACTGGAAAATCCAAATCCATATTGGTGGGATCCACATCACCCCAGTATTACTGTTGGCAATATGGTCTTAGAAAGTCTTAAAAGTGGAAAACCAAATTCAACAATTCCTGACTTTGGCGTTTTGCTAGTTCCTAAAAACGTAGGGAAGATCTTTTCTGATCGGAAGATAAGGTCTAGAGAGATGGAGCTCAAATAATGCTCATTATATTGATGCTTATAAAAAAATCCGTCATAAATATCCTGATTACAAAGTAAAGTTACCTTTGGGTGGCGCCAAATGAAAATTAAAGCTTTAGCTAGTTTGAGTTTTTTAGCAGGAATGTTTGGAAAATCGTTAGTTGTATTAATCAGCTTTGTTATCTTTATTCTTTTTATTGATCCTTATGGCATCAATCCTTGGGGGCTTGAAATTTCAAGAGTTAATAAAATTAAATATGAGCGGGTTAATATTGACCGTCTTATAAAACCTTGGGAAGTTTATTGGAAGCAGCCAAAAACAATTTTTATGGGGACTTCACGTCCTCATCAGTCTCTCAATCCTGTAGTCTTAGATAATTCTGTTTTTGCGCCAGCCTATAATGCAGCTGTGCCGGCATCTACCATTGATGATCATACAGCTTTTATCCAAGAGTATATTCAAAGTAATCCCAATCTTAAGTATATTATTTTAGATGTTTTTTGGAGGTATTGGGTACTTCATAATACAAATCTCGAGGTAGTAAAGGAAGCTGATCTTGGACAAACACTCGATCATGTGTATTATGAAAGTTCTTTCTCCAGGGTTTTTGTTATTTTATGCAAATTCTTTTCTATTGATGGAATTTTTGATTCTTTTCTAACTCTTAAAAAGAATTTTTCAAAAGAACTTGCTGATTATTACATTTCTACTACAGGTTATTTGTTCCGAAAAGGAGGTGACTCATCAGGGCTGTTTCCCAATTATGGAGATAATGTGATGAAGGAAGGGCAAGATAAGTTCCATAAACTTGGTAAAATTTTTTTTCATAAGTTAAGCAACCTCTATGATATATGCAAAAAAAATGGGGTAACTCTCATCATCACCATTCTACCTGAACATCCAGTTTCCGATCACTTTTATATGGAAACTGGGCAGTTTGTTATGTTGGAATATTTTTTAAAACGCCTGGCTCATTACCCAAATGTTTACTATTTTTCATCTCTCGGCGGCCTAGATCAACCAAATCCTTATTGGTGGGATCCTCATCACCCTAGCATTACCGTTGGCAATATGGTTTTAGAAAGCCTTAAAAATGGAAAACCAAATTCAAAAATTCCTGACTTTGGTGTTTTATTAACACCTCAAAACGTTAAGAAAATTATATCGCGTAGGAAACAAGGTTTGAACAAATGGATGGCATCCAATAAAGCATATGTTTCTGCCTATAAAGAGACTCAAAAAGTTTACATGCCCATCAAAGTTATTGCTCCCACAGAACTGAATTGACAGCAACTTTAAACACGCGCCTTGAAATGTCTTCGGTATATTCTGTATTGTATATTTTGTACAATCTTTAAAACTTAAATAATTTTCACCTATGATTGCAAAACTGACGGGCGCTTTAGATTCTGTTTTATTAGATCACCTCATCATTGATGTGGGTGGTGTTGGTTACCTTGTTTATGCCTCAACAAAAACGCTCTCGCATTTTTCCAAAACAGGAGAGAAAATTATTCTCTTTACGGAACATATCATCAGGCAAGACAATCAACTTCTTTGCGGATTTTATGATGAAAATGAACGGACTTGCTTTCGTTCATTATTGGGTGTTCAGGGAGTTGGCGTTAAGGTAGCCCTTGCCATCCTTTCTATTCTAACACCTGATGAGATGGTTAACGCCATTTTTCACCAAGACAAAGCAGCATTTATGCAAGCTGATGGTGTGGGTGCTAAGGTTGCAAGCCGCATAGTTCTTGAACTGAAAGATAAAAAACAAAACCTCAGCATTACGCTTTCTCATAATACGTCTTCTTCCGGTATTCAAGACGCTCTGGCAGGCTTAGTTGGATTAGGATACTCTAAAAGCGAAGCAGCGACTGTTCTCTCTAAAATCTCTCATGCTTCAGGAAAAGAAGAAACAGCAGAAACACTCATCCGTTTGGCTTTGCAAAAATTGGCCAGTTTAAAGGTAATCAATGGATAATGAACTTTTGGACACTAAAGTTACCACAGAAGAGAAAGAACTGTATGAACCCGCTCTAAGGCCCCAAACCTTGAGTGATTTTACAGGTCAAGTGTCTGTTCGAGAAAACCTTCAAGTCTTTATCCAAGCTGCTAAAAACAGAAAAGAAGCCTTGGATCATGTACTGCTCTTTGGTCCTCCGGGTCTTGGTAAAACCACTCTTGCTCAAATTATCGCCAAAGAAATGGGTGTTGGCTTCAGATCCACTTCTGGTCCTGTCATTGCGAAAGCAGGGGATTTAGCCGCTGTTTTAACGAACCTACAGCCACATGATGTACTGTTCATTGATGAAATTCACCGTCTTAATCCGGCCGTTGAAGAAGTCCTCTATCCGGCTATGGAAGATTTTAAGCTTGATATCATGATAGGTGAAGGGCCGGCGGCACGTTCAATCCGACTTGATCTTCCTCCTTTCACTCTTGTGGGCGCTACAACCCGAGCAGGGCTTTTAACGCAGCCGCTTAGAGAACGCTTTGGTATCCCCTTAAGATTGCAATTCTATGAACATGAAGAGCTTATGCTGATTGTCAAACGCGCAGCTAAAATCTTAGAGTTTTCTTTAGCTGAAGACGGGGCACGTGAAATTGCAAGGCGTTCCAGAGGAACACCTCGAATTTCTGGGCGTTTGCTTAGGCGTGTGCGTGACTTTGCTAGTGTTATGAACGAATCCATTGTTAGCGAAGCCGTTGCTGTAACTGCATTAAATCGCCTTGATGTGGATCCATTAGGCCTGGATGCCCAAGATATTCGTTATTTGAAAATCATTGCTGAGTATTATAAAGGTGGCCCTGTTGGTATAGAAACCTTAGCCGCAGCTCTTTCGGAACAAAGAGATACCCTTGAAGAAATGATTGAACCCTATCTTATCCAACAAGGGTTTATCCAACGAACCCCGCGTGGACGGACATTAACAGACCGTGCTTACGAACATATAGGCATGCCCATTCTAAAAACTCCTTCTGAACAAACTTTAACGTTTGTGGGCAAAAGATAATGCCCTCTGTTTTAACGATTGACTTAGATGCTATTGCCTCAAACTACCAGTTTCTAAAAGGCCAAGTTCAACCAGCTTTGTGCGCTGCTGTTTTAAAAGCAGACGCCTACGGTTTAGGAGCTGAAACTATAGCTCCAACACTTTACAATTCTGGGTGCCGCCATTTTTTTACGGCTTATACAGACGAAGCCATTGTTCTTAAAAAGACACTTTCCGGGTGCAAAACTTCTATTTATGTGTTGAATGGCCCTTATCTAAAAGGATGGGCAGATTTTTATGATCAACAATTCTTGATACCCGTTTTGAATACTCTTGTTGGAATCGAAGAATGGAACGCTTACGGAGAGGAAAAGAAGAAACAACTCCCTGCTATTCTTCATATCAATACAGGGATGAATAGGCACGGGTTGCCTTTAGATGATTATCAGATCTTCTTGAAAAAAGAATACCCTTTCATTGATTGGCAATTTTTCATGAGCCATCTAGCGTGCAGTGACCAGCCAGAGCACCTTGCTAATTCGAAACAACTCAGTGTTATGCACAGCATCCAAAAAAATCATCCTAAAGTTCCTTTGAGTTTTGTTAATTCAAATGGCATTTTTTTGAATCCATCTTATCACTTTAATATGGCGCGTCCTGGTATTGGTTTATACGGGCTTAGCTCTGTTATAGAACAACGAAGGAAACTTTTACCCTGTCTGGAGCTTAAATCACGAATTGTACAAATCCAGGATATAAAACCTGGCGATAGTGTTGGATATGGAGAAAGTTACAGAGCTGAATCACCAATGCGTCTTGCCACTCTTGCCATTGGTTATGCAGATGGCGTACCATGGCATATGGGGAATCAAGATGCTTTTGTGCATCTCAAAGAAAAGATAAAAGCGCCTATTGTTGGACGCATATCAATGGATTTAGTGACGATAGACGTGACTCATGTTCCTGGTATTCAAGTTGGCGAGTGGGCAACTCTATTAGACGATGAAATTGGTATCGATGATTGGGCAAAGTACGCTGGGACTATTAATCACGAGATCCTTTTAAAATTGGGAAAACGTATGAAAAGAATTTATTGTCAAAATCACCAAAGTCAGCCAGAGGCACTATCGTGTTAGGTATTTTAACGAATATTGGGCATATTACCCTTGCGTTCTTGAGCAACTGTGGACGTATTGTTATTTTCTTTTTAAGCGCTATAAAGCATGGTCTGCGTCCTCCGTGGTATGGTCGTCAGCTTTTAACGCAGCTTGTGCAAATTGGCTATTTTTCTCTCCCTGTTGTCGGGCTCACGGCAATCTTTACGGGAATGGTATTGGCTCTTCAAAGCTACACAGGGTTTTCTCGTTTTTCCGCTGAAAGTGCTATTGCGACCGTTGTTGTTCTTTCGATGACACGTGAATTAGGGCCTGTTTTAGCGGGGCTTATGGTTGCCGGCCGTGTTGGCGCCGCGATGGCAGCTGAAATTGGCACCATGCGTGTGACAGAACAAATTGATGCCCTCACCACACTTTCAACCAATCCTTTTAAATATTTAGTGGCGCCACGCATTTTGGCGGGTCTGTTGATGCTGCCTGCTCTTGTTTTGGTTGCCGATATTATAGGTGTTTTTGGCGGTTATATCGTCGGTATTTATAAACTTGGTTTTAATCCCGCTAATTATCTACAACAAACATGGAAATATCTTGAAGCGAATGACGTTATTTCTGGTTTAATCAAAGCTTCGGTATTTGGTGTCGTGATCACACTGATGGGATGTTATCATGGCTATAATTCTGGAAGAGGGGCTGAGGGAGTTGGACGCGCAACAACAAATGCTGTTGTATCGGCTTCAATTTTGATCTTGTTTATGAACTACGCTTTAACAACTTTATTGTTTGAAAAATAGGCCTTTGATCATGACTGACAAAATTCCTCAAATACGCGTTCATAATCTTGCCAAATCTTTTGGTAACAAGAAAGTTTTGGATGGGGTCGACCTCGAACTCAACAAAGGTGAATCTCTTGTCATCATTGGAGGTTCTGGAACAGGTAAGTCTGTTTTGATTAAGTGTATTCTTGGTCTTTTACCCGTAGATTCTGGAAAAATAACCATCCGGGGGCAAGAGTTAGTTGGATTATCTACTTCTGAACGCCAAAGACTTCTAACTCGTTTTGGGATGCTATTTCAAGGAGGAGCTCTCTTTGATAGTATGACCGTTGCTGAAAACATAGCTTTTGGACTTGTGCAAGGTATGAGAGTTAGTAAAATAGATGCCAGAAAAATCGCTCTTGAAAAGCTTGATGCCGTCGATCTTTCCAAAAGTGTTGCCGATATTTATCCAGCCGAATTATCAGGGGGCATGCAAAAACGTGTAGCTCTTGCACGGGCTCTCGCGACTAACCCCGATGTAATCTTTTTTGATGAACCAACAACAGGTCTTGATCCAATTGTAAGTGGAACTATTAATGACCTCATTATTCGTTGCGTCAGAGATATAGGTGCTAGCGCCATTACTATCACCCATGATATCAACAGTTTGCGCAAAATTGCTGATCGCGTTGGTTTGTTGTTTGACGGGAAATTGATCTGGACGGGTACCGTTAAAGAAATGGATAAAACAGAAAACCCGTACGTTCATCAGTTTATCAATGGCCTACCTGACGGTCCTTTTACACACGGTTAAATATGATTACTTTTCACTTTATGGATAAATCGCATATGGCTAATCTTGAAGAAAATAATTTCAATAAGGTTTGGGAAAAATCAGATAAAGCATTTAATTATTTAAAAGAATTACATTCCTCCTTGCCTCTTCTGAGCGATTTGAATAGTGATTTAACAGACATAAAAGCTGAAGCGAAACGCTACCAGAAATTTGACGATGTCATTATTTTAGGCACAGGCGGATCAAGTCTTGGTGGGCAAGCGATACTGGCTCTTAGAGAAAGAGAAACGCCTCGTATTCATTTTTTAGATAACATTGATGCGCATACTTTCAATAAAACATTAAAAGGAATTGATCCGAAAAAAACAGGGGTTATTGCCATTTCAAAGTCTGGCAATACGGCTGAAACCTTAATGCAACTTTTAACCTGTTTTGATCTGTGGCAAGATCTTTCTTTAAAAGATCATTTTCTAATTGTCAGTGAAAATGCTGATAACGCGATTCGTGAAATAGCCAAAAAACATAACCTACCCTGTCTTGATCATCCAAAAGATATTGGGGGTCGTTTTTCAGCTTTTACTGTTGTCGGTATGTTACCTGCTTTTATCGCGGGCATTGACGCTGAAGCTTTTCGTAAAGGTGCACAAGAAACGCTTGATATGCTCAGAGCGTCAACATTGCAGTATTGCGCCCCCCTTATCGGTGCCGCTCTGCAAATTGCTTTTTATAAACAGGGTATCAACCAAAGCGTTTTATTTGTTTATAGCGATCGCTTAAAGCTTCTTTCTAATTGGTTTTGTCAATTATGGGCAGAAAGCATTGGGAAAAAGGGGCCGGACGACAAAGGCATCGGAACAACGCCCATCAGTGCCCTAGGTGCTGTTGATCAACATTCCCAGCTTCAGCTTTATTTAGCGGGCCCCCGCGATAAGTTTTTTACCTTTGTTACTCTTGAAAATCAGTATCCCTTAAAGGCTTTGTCTCTTGAGGGTTTTGACCATCGAGCCATTATGAGTTTAAATGGAAAAACCATGGGCGAATTGATGATTGCGGAACAGAAAGCCACCATCGACACTATGAGAACTCAAAAATGCCCCTTAAGACAGCTGCAAATTAAAAAATTGGATGCAACAAACCTAGGAGCGTTGATGATGCATTTTATGTTGGAAACTATTGCGACCGCTTATTTGTTAGAAGTAGATCCTTTTAATCAACCAGCTGTGGAAGAAGGTAAGATTTTAGCTTTGCAGTATTTGCAACAAGCCGCTGCCTAGAGGCATTACTCTAATATTTCTTGTATTGTTTGAGCTATAGTGGAGATAGGAATCCCAAGATTCTCTTTGACTAAGCTACTATCCAATGTCGAGTGCAACGGACAATAGATATTCGTTAACCCCAAATATTTTGTTGTTTTTGGCTCAATTAACCCAGTATCTAATCCTAAATATTTTGCCAAAAAATAACTAAAATCAGCGTAGGAACATTGTTCACTGCTTGAGATTTGGAGAATACCATCTGCTCTCTGGAGAGCAATTTGAACCAGAACTTCGACTGCTTTTGTTAAAGAAATAGGGGAGAAATTTAAATCTTCTAAGGGATAAATTACTTTTCCTTGTTGAAGTGAATGAATCCATTTCTGAACAAGAATCGTATTTTTATCCAAAACTTTACTAATGCGAATGATCGTTTTTCTTTTTATAGAAGAAGAAAGAAGGGATTCCTCAACTTTATTTTTATGCTCAGCATAAATTCCAACAGGGCTAACAGGGTCATTTATTGTTGAAAAAGGTTTATGACCTGAAAAAACTAAACTTGTTGATGGAAAAATGATATGAGCGTCTGTCTTGCCAAAGGCTGTCATCATTTGGATAGGAGATTCCACATTCATTACGTGGCTTTGTTCTGGATTCGCCATACAAGCTGCTTGACTCGTTTGAGCAGCTAAGAACCAAATGACATCAAAATCTTTGGGCCACCCAGACATCTCCGGCCTTAATAAATTAAGAAAAAGAGACTTATTTGTAGCTAGCTCAGATCGTCTCGTTGTAGACCAAATATCCCAGCCATCTTTTTCAAGCCTTGATATTAAAGCTTTTCCAAGATGACTATCTCCTCCAATGATAAGTCCTTTTTTCTGATTCATTATTCAAAATAAATAAAAGAATGATCACCCTTGTATCCAGTTTGCTGCATAAGCCATTCCCATTCTTCTGGTGTATGAAATGCTCGACATGTTAACTGCCAATACATAAGATTTACTTTTTCACGTTCATTTCTATAAGCTTCAACAATGACTTGCTTCGCTTGATTTTTGCCAACTCTTTCAATTTCTTGAAAAGCTTTCCATAGGTCAGGAAGATAAAGATTGTGAAGTGTGTTAATACTTACAACAAAATCAAATTCCTGGTCAGCAAAAGGTAGCTTGTTAGCATTACCCACTTGTAAAAATGGTCTTACTTCTTCCTTGGCATTCTCAATGGCGTAAGTAGAGATATCAATTCCACACACAGTTGCCTTTGGAAGAATTTGCGTAAATTCATATAACAAGAACCCTTTGCCAACTCCTACATCAAGAATTTTAGCATCCTCTTTTAACTTATAGTGCTGAACCATCGCTTCTGCTACAGGACCCCAACGGCCATCATAGCGATAACCACCATATCCCATATGACGTTCACCATCCCAGTAATCCTTGCCAAACTGACAAGCTACCTCAGCCACTGCTGCTTTATCGTGATCTGTAACGCGTTTGATGTAATCGCGTTTGGTGGAGTTATGAACGTTCGATATAAATTCAACATAAGACATTTTTAAAGTGCTCCTGATTTTTTTATGCTTTGTGACGGTAATCAATAGGATATTTCTGGATTTCTGCCCAGTTGTCTTGTACCCATTGAACCGATTCTTCAATTCCCTGCTCTAGGGAAACCTCTGATTTCCAATCGAGTTCTTTCTGCGCTTTTGTAGAATCAATTACATAAGCGGCATCTTGACCTGGGCGTTCTGCCACGACTTCGACGCAATCCTCAAATTTTTTGCCAAGCTTATTGCAAATCTCTTTAACAACGTCTTTTACAGCAACACCTTGCTTCGGCGAAAGATGGTAACGTTCTCCAATTCTACCTTTATGAAGTATATCCAATTCACCGTGAGAAATGTCCCGAATATGAATATAGGATTTAACGGCTACTCCTCCCCCATGTAATTGGATTTTCTTACCTGATAGCAGGGAAACTATTGTTTTAGGTATAATCTTGAACAACTGCTGTCTAGCACCATATACATTGGTAGAACGAACAAAAAGAGCTGGAAAATCATATTGCTTTTGGTAAACAGAAGCGATCATATCTGCAGCCGCTTTAGAGGCAGCATAAGGGGTGCTTGGATTATCAGGGGTTTCCTCTGTTACATTTCCCGAACAGCTTCCATATGCCTCTGGAGAGGAAATATGAAGATATCTTTCCAGATAAGTTTGTTTGCGAAGATGATTAACCATTAAAGAAAGAGAAACTGTGTTGGTCTGAAACCAATGTTCCGGATGTTCCCAGCTAGGAGCAACCTCACTTTGTGCAGCAAAGTTCACGATATAGTCTGGTTTTTCGGAATCCAGAAAATCTAGAAACTTACTAATATCGCTATTTAAGTCAAACTGATTAAATTGAAAACGTGAGAGATTCTTGTTTTCTTTGTATTTTAAAAAAACATTCGGTTTCTCTTCTGACCGGCTTGTGCCGATAACGTTATAGTCAGTTTCATTAAGAACATGATCTACAAAATCTTGACCTGAAAAAGCATTACTGCCAATCACAACACATTTTTTCATTCTTAAAATCCCTCAAACTTCGTATTAATTTTTTATTATGTAATGTGTGCAAACATCTACGTGATGCACCAAAGGTTTGATTCCTATTTGTTCAAAAAACTCCTCACAAGCCATCCTGCATCCCTTTAAACACCAATCATCGATGACAATAATACCACCTGGGTTTACCAAAGGATATAAGTGCTCTAAACAAACCTTTGTGCTCTCATATAAATCTCCATCAAGTCGAAGTAACGCTATATTTCCAATTGATTTAGACGCTTGAGGGACAGTGTCTTGAAACCATCCTTTATAAAAATGAACCTTGTCTTTTGGGTAATTGGCCAGCTTAAACATAGCGTCTTCTGTATCTTGTTGGCTCGCTTCAAGGGCACCAGTAGGCACTAGACAACCATTGCATTCTTGCTCTGTTATGCCCCAATTTTTATCCATAAAATCCATGTAGTCCTTTTTTTGTGGTTGAGGCAAGCCACACCAGGAATCAAAAAGATAGAAAGTAGGTTTTTCTTTGAAATAATGCTGACAGAACATAGCCATCAATGCAGCACTACCTCCCATACATGTACCTGTTTCAACAACACTTCCTGAGATATTATTATCTTTCAAATACTTGATTTGTGAGGCCAGGCTCGCAAGTCCATGATACGAGACCATTGTATGGCTGCGAATAAGCTGAATGGATTCTTTAATATAGCTCTCTTCGTCATATCCAACTCTCAAATGCTCCCAATTTTTCTGAACAAATTGATCATTTATCTCTACAAAACCAGAAGGAAAACAGTGATTTTCAGGAGGTATTGGAATAGGTTTAGGCGGGAATATACAGCCTCTCAATAAAATAATTATCTTTTGGAGAAAAGGAATCTTTTTTAAATTTTCTCTAATGCTTTTCAATACAGACGGCATCAATTTTTTACCTTTAATTTTTTAGATTTTGAAATATTGTAAATTTGATAGAAAGATCTTTAAATTTCTTATTTATTTTCTCAGCAACCGAAGGTGCCAAAGGAATACAAACTGTTGCTCCCTCTGGAATTTCTGAAGGCGACAGAATAGGAACACCATAAAGCTTTGACCCAATACGATTTTTGTCTTCATCTACAAAGAAATCTGCTGGATACTTAAGCGATGAAAACAACCATATGCCACCTATTGATGTGCCAAAAATTCCGAAAGGACGCCCTTGTGAACGAGCTACTTCTTGACTAGAAGAAGCAATTTCTTGAACGCCTTGTAACCATTTCAAGCTATTCATAGCATCTTCTCTATGTACGGAAGAAGAAAAAGTAAAAATCTCTTCAGTTTTATTTGGATTGGCTACGAGCGTAATTTCTTTTGTAACAATATCTGTTCTTAATAAAGAAATTGTATAACCAGCCGCTTCTAGCGTTTTTGAGAGAGTTTTTGGTGTAAAATGTGAACAATGATCTGCAATTAATAAATCAAAGGGGTTATCTGCAAAATAGGGAACTTGAATTAATAAAACACCGTTAGGCGTGAATTTTTTATGTAGGGATTTTAGCAAAGAAGCAGGAGAGGGGATGTGCTCTAAAACATGAATAAAACTGATAATATCAAATTGCTCTTCCAAATTATCAAGTTCTCCCACATGAAGTTTTTGAACCGTTGGAATTGCCTCTATAGCTGCTTTGTTTTTATCATCTAGTTCACTTCCTGTCAGAATCCAATTTGGACAAACATTAGAAAAAGCCTGTAAAAAAGCTCCGTTTCCACATCCCACATCTAATAAACTACCATTTTCGGGAATGTTAACTTCTTCTCGTAATTTTTCTACTAACGATTGCGAACGAGAAAGAGCAGCACCGGAAACGTTGTCAAAAACAACTTGTTCGGCTCCCTTAGCTTGGTGGTAAATTTGATATTGTTGATAGATTATCTTTATTTCTTCTTGCCATTTTTTATCTATTACTTTTTGAACCAAACCACAGTCAGAACACTGTGCTAAGCTTCCTCTAGAGGGCCATGGCTGGCAATCTGAGGTTACTCTTTTAAGAGATGAAAAAGGAGTGAGAATTTGTAATGCCAAAGAAGAGCACAAGTGACAACAGATATTTTCAGAAAGGGAAACCATCAAAGAGATCTTTTTAATTTGCATTTATTAAGCGAGGCTATTAGTTTTGTATAAAGAAAATGCCCTTTAAAAGGAAGCCTTTTTGTGAAAAAAATCTTAGATTAAAAAATATAACAACCTTTAATGTACGCGCTATTCGACATGACAATTTTCATCTGCCTTCTTATTAATTTTATGGCTGAAAAACAAAGGTCTTCAGTAAAAAGATGATTGAGAGGGGCGCGACAAGAGATAAAATCATAATTGCGATATACGATTTCTCTTATTATCCATTAGGATTAGCTCATATTTTGCTATGGCAAGCCCATCTGGCCATTTTGGCCCACATTCACAAACCTGCTAAGATTGAGTACTGTTTTCTGTTTGATGAAAATGAGCTTATTTACCGCTTGGGTTTTAACGACATTAAAGAGTTTCAAAAACGGTTTTTGTCTTTTTGGCCAGTTTTTTTCTGTCTGCCTTTTATTAGGTCAATTAATCTTTTTAAGGATCGCTTACTTTTAAACCAGTTTATCTCCACTCAAATGGCTAATGGCTCGTTAGTGCATCCTACTCTTGGAAATCGGAAACCTTTATCTTTTGAAATTCTCACTGCTTTTTCATGCCAGGAAAATTTGATTCCTTACCTTGATCCTCCTTTGGAAAGTAAACGAAAGGCAGAGGATTTTTTCAAGCTACATTTTCCTGATAGTCTGGTTTTTTGTGTTAGCTTGAAAGAACCAGATCTTCCTTATCATGAGCAGAAATGGCAAGAATTTTTTAAATTCTTTGAAAAACATCCTATCGTTTTTTTAATTGTTGATGAGATGGAAACTCTCTATTCTTTTGGAAAATTTACTTTCCCTAATGTACATATGATAGAAAATTATAATTTTACTTTATGCGAAAAGCTTGCAGCTATTAATGTAGCTGATGGATTTATTGGAGAAATAGGGTCTTTAGCTTTAATGGCTATTTTTGGAAAAAAGCCGTATATAATTTCTCAAAGCTTGGAAAAAATGCAATCCCCGCAGATAGACAATTTAAGTTTTTTAAGAAAAAAACATCAAACCCTACTATGCAATCCTACAAATACGAATTATTTAATCACCCATTTAGAAGAAATTTTAAAAGAATTATGAGACTAAAAGCGTGAGTATTCCTGAAGAAGCAATTGGTATTTATGATTTTTCCTACGCCCCTTATGCGTTAGGAGATGTTTTAACATGGCAAGTTAATTTGATGTGTGAAGCCTACGAAAGGAAAGCTACTCATGTTAGCTCTATCCTTATAGCGGACCAATATGTTCCTTCTAATGCATTTCAAAAACACATTACCTCTGTAAATTACAAATTTTATTTAAATAATTTATTGGATGCATTTCTCTGCACAAATCCCTTAGATAGCATTAAGATTTTTAATTGCAGATATGCTTTTAATGATTTTTTAGCTCTTAAAACCACAAAGGCAGCTTGGCCAACTTTCGATGGTCATTTGAAAAAGTGTCTGGATTATTCTAGTCACAAAAAGGTAAATCGTTTCTACCGGGAGCATGGTTTTGTTCCAGAGTTACAAATACCACTTGGATACAAAGATTGGGTTCAACAGTTTTTTAAAGATCATTTTTCGCAAAAATATGTGGTGTGCGTAAATATTCGTCAAGCGCGACTAAAAAAAGAACCGCAGAGTCTGTATCGTGATTCTTCTGCAGATGTTTGGTTCGATTTCATGCAATACATTCATAAGATCAACCAAGATGTTGTATTCGTACTAGTAGGTGGCTACGAAGAAATTGAAGACAGATTCTCTTCTTTGCCTAATGTGATTGTTGTGCGTGAGATAGGTTTAAATCTAGCGCATGAACTAGCCATATTAAAGACCTCAAATTTATTTATGGGAACTTCCAGCGGTTTTGCGGCAATGGCTACTTTTTCTGGAACGCCTTATGTTATTACCAATTATGATCCAAATGCCGCCCCCGAAACAGAAATTGAAATTGGAGCAAAGCAGTACCCTTTTGCTAAAAAGAACCAGATTTTAGATTGGGGAACAGAAAAACTAGAAACTCTAACAACGTTGTTTTTGGAAATATATAATGCCTAAAAGGATTTTAAAGAAAATAATCCAAATTATTTTAAGCGTTTTAAGGCGTGTTAAATGGCACTTGCTGAGAGGTAGTTTACCTAAAAAGTTGAATTTTCTACCTTCGGTTTGTCACTCTCTCTCTTTTCGCTTGGGTGTTTGGATTTATAAAAAATTTTCATGGCCTAATTTTAAAAAGGAAGCCATATTTAGTAGCCTTTCATACCACCCAGAAGAAGGGCTAATCAGTTTTTTTGAAGTTTTTGAAACTCTAAAAAATATTTCTCCTGATAAAAATCAGGTGGTAAATATCAGTACTCAAGCCAAAGATTTTATGAAAGCACAAGAAGTGCTTTCTCTGCTTGTTTTTAAAAACAATGTCCGTATGATTTCTGTGGATTTTCAAGAGACGGAAGATAAAAAAGAAAACAATAGATCAAAAGTTCAAAATCCCGTTTTAATAGAATCTTTTACATATAACCAAGTATCTTCATTGCCTTTGTCCTCTTATCGGGAAGCTAATTTGTTTCTAAAGAGAGTTGCCTCTTGTGTGACCTTATTGGTTATTAACTTGCCTCTGGATTCTAAAGAATTACTTAGAATCCTATCTTTTAAGGAATTATCCAAGAATATTAAAGTTGCCGTTAATAATTTGACTCACTTAGATCGTGAAATACTTTCTCTCTCAAATATTATAGACCTTGATCTATGTGGTTTCTCAATTCAAGAAAAAATAGCTATATGCCAGAATGCTAATTTTTATTTTGGTGCATACGACAGCCTGGCATTAGGAGCGTTTGATTCAAATAGCCAAGGAATTATCTATGTACCTGAAAAGTCCATGAATTACTTTGATAACAAAAGCGAGCGATTTTCCCTAAAAAGTCTGGAAAACATCTCGCAAGTCAGCGAAGATATTAAAGGTTTTTTGAATTCAACTTACGTCAAATAAGACGGATAAGTGTTCATGTGAAAAACAAAAAGCTTGTTTTTTTTAAGCCAAATTGTATATTCACCTTATACTATTTCAGAAAGTAGGGTTTGTAGTTGTCTGGTTTTGTAGAAGATTCTTTTGACCTTGTAACAGGTGGTGCAGGATTTATTGGTAGTCATTTAACAGATGCTTTACTAGCTACAGGTAGAAAGGTCAGAGTTCTGGACAATTTGTCTGTAGGGCGTTTGAAAAATTTAGAACACCACAAAGAGAACTCTAATCTTGATATTCAAACAGTCGATGTAGCTGATTGCCAAAAAGTTTTAGAACTTACTAAAGGTGCAGAGAGGGTTTTTCATCTAGCAGCTTTAGCTGACATTGTGCCTTCTATTCAAAAACCCGAAGCTTATTTCAGGGCTAATGTGGATGGAACATTTAGCGTTTTGCAAGCAGCAAGAGAGCATCAAGTTAAAAGAGTGGTTTATATAGCATCCTCTTCTTGTTACGGCATTCCTGATGTTTACCCAACGCCGGAAACTTCCCTTCCTGCTCCCCAATATCCCTACGCTTTAACCAAATGGATGGGGGAATCACTGGTTAGTCATTGGGCGCAAGTATATAAACTATCGACTGTTTCGTTAAGATTTTTTAATATTTATGGACCGCGAGCTCGTACAAGTGGAACCTACGGAGCAGTATTTGGTGTTTTTCTTGCACAATTATTAGCGAATAAACCATTAACTGTGGTTGGAGACGGAACTCAAACACGTGACTTTACATATGTATCTGATGCTGTAAGTGCTATTCTTACTGCTGCTGGTAGTTCAGTTAAGGGTGCTTATAATGTTGGAAGTGACACAACAGTAAGCGTTAATAAATTAGTAGAGCTCTTAAATCCTTCTTGCGGTACAATACATATTCCTAAGCGACCTGGAGAACCAGATTGCACTTTTGCTGATATCTCAGCAATTAAGAAAGATCTTGGTTGGATGCCTAAGGTATCCATTGAAGAAGGCGTTAGTAATCTATTAGAAAACATTGAATATTGGAGAGATGCGCCAGTTTGGGATCCTGACTCTATTGCGATAGCCACCCAAGACTGGTTCAAATATTTAAGTTCAGAGAATAATAGGGAGCAAAAATGACCGTTATTGCTTTTAATACGACAGCTAATCAGACACAAAAAACGGGGGAAGATTTGCGACGTAAGGTATTAAGTTTAGAAGAGCTTACGAATGTATGTTCAAAAAGCCGTTCACAAAACAAAACTGTAGTATTATGCCATGGAGTGTTTGATTTATTACATTTAGGTCACGTGAGACATTTTAAAGAAGCGCGGGAACTTGGTGATATTTTGGTCGTTACGTTAACGGCAGACGCGTTTGTGAACAAGGGGCCAGGTCGCCCTGTGTTTAATGAAGCTCAGCGCGCTGAAATGTTGGCATCAATTCAGTATGTGGATTACGTGGCTATTAACTATGCGCCAGATGCCGAATGTGTTATTCGCGCAGTCCAACCCAGTCTATACATAAAGGGTACGGATTATGCTAATGCCGAAGAAGATATCACTGGTAAAATCATTGATGAACGTCGCGCCGTAGAATCCTATGGTGGAAAAATTCATTTTACGAATGATATCACCTTTAGCTCCTCGTCTTTAATCAATCAAAATTTAAATGTCTTTGAACCTAAGGTGCGTGAGCATTTGGATCTCTTAAGGTCCGATGGAGGTCTTGAGCAGCTATTATCCATGCTTGATAGCATAAAGGATTACAAAATTCTTCTAGTTGGTGATTGTATTGTTGATGAATATGATTATGTAACTCCAATGGGTAAATCTGCTAAAGAAAACATTATTGCAACTCGCTATCATGATAGAGAAATATTCGCTGGTGGTGTCATTGCTGCCGCTAATCATGTGGCTTCATTCTGCAAAGAGGTGGAAGTAATTACTGCCTTAGGAGAGAGAGACTCTTGTGAGGATATTATTCGATCTTCTTTGAAAGAAAACGTAACTCTATCTCCTCTTTATCGTGAATTTGCTCCGACTACACGCAAAGTTCGGTTTGTTGATCCCAACTATACACGTAAGATGTTTGAAGTCTATTACATGGATGATAGCCCCATGCTTCCTACGTTGCAGCAGGAATTAAACAGGCGAATCTTACAGAAAGCAAAAGAGGTTGATGTTGTTATTGTCACCGATTTTGGCCACGGTTTAATTGATTCTTCGACAGTGGAAATTCTTGTTAAAGAGTCAAAATTCTTAGCGGTTAATGCTCAGGCAAATAGTGCCAACATTGGTTTTAATTTGGTTAGCAAATATCCAAAAGCTGACTATGTTTGTATTGATGAGCCAGAGGCTCGTTTGGCAACGCATGATAAGCAGACAGATATTACTGATATAATTTGTACAAAATTACCTAAACTTGTTGATTGTAAAAAAATTATTATCACACATGGAAAGCATGGCTGCATTACCCACGAGCAAGATTTGGGAACAAGAAATGTTCCGGCACTTACGAAAACTGTCGTTGATACTGTGGGTGCAGGAGATGCGTTTTTAGCCGTAACATCACCTTTAGTGGCTGCAGGGCACTCATTGCAAAAAGTTGGTTTTATTGGCAACGTTGTCGGTTCGATGAAAGTGGGCATTGTAGGGCACAGAAAATCAGTCGACAAAGCGTCTGTTGTCAAAGCCATCACTGCACTTTTAAAATAAGGAAGTATAAATGTTTAAACGAATTGAATCCTATTTTAATATCCTTGCTTCCTTACCTCTTAAAACTATTGTAACAAAAGGTGAAAATGAAGAATCGTCTTTGGAAAAAGTTTTTTCTTGGGCGACTAAGGCAATTCTTGATACTCATGCCAATGGTAACAAAGTGATGTTTATTGGTAACGGCGGAAGTGCTGGAATAGCAAGCCATATGGCAATTGATTATACAAAAAATGGAAACATTCGCTCCACCGCTTTTAATGATGGAGCTGCTCTTACTTGTCTTGGAAATGATTTGGGATATGACCAAGTTTTTGCCAAACAAATCGAAATGCATGCTCGTCAGGGAGATTTTTTGGTGGCTATTAGTAGCTCAGGTAGATCAGCTAATATTTTAAATGCTGTAATAAAAGCTCGCAGTATGGGATGCAACATCCTAACCTTAAGCGGTTTCAAGTCAGACAATCCTCTTCGTACTATGGGAGATTACAATCTATTCGTTAACAACCATGAATATGGTTTCGTTGAAATAACTCATCTTGCGCTATGCCATGCCATACTTGACTTGGCTATGGGATGGACAAATCAAAAAGACGCAGCTTAAAAAAGAAAGAAGATCAAATGACCAAAAAATGGAATGTCTTAGTTGTCGGTGGAGCTGGTTATGTGGGTAGCAATCTAGTCCCTAAGTTATTAAAAGCAGGTCATAAAGTAACAGTTTTAGATCTATATCTTTATGGTGATGATGTGTTAAAGGTGGCGGCAGATAATCCTGGTCTCACTCAAATTAAAGGTGATATGAGGGATCCTGCTACTGTAAAAAAAGCTCTTAATGGATGTGACGCCGTTATACATTTAGCTTGTATATCTAATGATCCTTCTTTTGAATTAAACCCTGATTTAGGGAAATCAATTAATTACGATTGTTTCAGACCTCTTGTAAAAGCTGCAAAAGAAGCAGGCGTTAAAAGATTTATTTATGCTTCTTCTTCAAGCGTATATGGAATTAAAGAAGGAACCGATGTAACTGAAGATTTAGCTCTGGAACCTTTAACCGATTACTCAAAGTATAAAGCTTTATGTGAAGAAATCCTACTAGAGGAAAGAGAGCCAGGTTTTGTTGTGTTAATCCTTAGGCCAGCTACTGTCTGTGGATATTCATCACGCTTAAGATTAGATTTAACCGTTAATATTTTGACGCACCATGCCATCACAAAAGGCAAGATCACTGTATTTGGAGGAAATCAAATGCGTCCTAATATTCATATCGAAGATATGACTGATTTGTATGCCTATTGCCTACAACGTGAAGATGCTGAAATTGACGGTAAGACATATAATGCAGGCTATGAAAATTACACAGTTTCAGATCTTGCTAATATGGTAAAAAAAGGTCTGGATAGAGATATAGAAATTACCATAACGCCAAGTAATGACAACCGTTCTTATCATGTTTCTTCTAAAAAAATCCAAAAAGAGCTAGGATTTACTCCAAAAAGAACAATCGAAGATGCGGTAAGAGACTTAAAGGACGCCTTTGAATCAGGCTTAGTGACTGACCCAGACAATAATATCCTTTACTATAACATTAAGCTTATGCAGTCTATTCAATTAGTATGACAGCAACGATTTTGAAATCTATTCCTCCCTACGATTTAGATAGCTTAAAAAAAGCTGCTGCTAAAATTCGTGGTAAAGTTATAGATTTATCTCACAAAGCAGAAACACCTCATTTGGGATCTGCCTTATCTTGTATCGATATTCTAGTCGCTGCTTACTGGAATGTTTTATCTCTTAATGCTTTAGAACCAGATGATCCATTACGAGATCGTTTTATATTAAGCAAAGGACATGCTGCTACAGCGCTGTATGCCGTTTTATGTGAACGTGGATTTTTTCCTAAAGAGATCCTTGATACGTACAACCAAGATGGTAGTTGTTTAGCAGAGCATCCAGGCCCTAAATGTGTTCCAGGAGTGGAAGCTGCTACTGGTTCTTTAGGTCACGGACTTCCAATAGGATTGGGAATGGCTTTAGCGTCACGTATTTCTGGAAAGCCTTATCGTGTTTATGCTCTTCTTAGTGATGGAGAATGCAATGAAGGTTCTGTTTGGGAGGCAGCTATGATGGCCTCTGCTCAGAAAGTAGGCAATTTATGCGTTATCGTCGATTATAATAAGTGGCAAGCAACTGGTCGCAGCAATGAAGTTTTGAATTTGGCTCCTCTAGCCCAGAAATGGGCATCTTTTGGCTGGGAAGTTAAAGAAGTTAACGGTCACGATATTGATGAATTGACATCTGCATTAAAGAGCGTATTCAGTGATGCACCTCATACTCTTAAACCTCTGGCGATTATAGCACACACCATTAAAGGCAAAGGCGTTTCCTTTATGGAAGATGATAACAACTGGCATTATCGCATCCCTAATGCTGAAGAAGTAATTGCAGCTAAAAAGGAATTGGGATTGTTATGAGAAACGCGTTTGCAAAAGAAATTACTACGCTTGCTGAACAAGACCCTAGAATTGTTTTTTTGTCGGGTGATATTGGTAACAAGTTGTTTGATGGTTATAAAGAAAAAAATGGATCGCGTTTTTTCAATTGCGGTGTTGCCGAAGCTAATATGATAGGCGTAGCAAGCGGTCTAGCTTTGTCTGGTTTGAGGCCAGTTGCTTATACCATCACCCCATTTATTACAACGAGAGTAATGGAGCAGATTCGAGTTGATTTGTGTTATCACAAAGCTCCAGCTATATTTGCTGGCGTAGGATCAGGATTGGGTTATGCTTCTTTGGGTCCCACGCATCACTCTTGCGAAGATATTGCAATGCTACGCTCATTACCTGGTTTAACAATTTTGACCCCAGCCGATGCAGAAGAAGTTAAGGGTTGTTTGCGTGCAGCTTTATCTCATAATGGTCCAACTTATATCCGTCTAGGCAAAAAGGGAGAACAGGTTGTCCATTCTGTCACACCTCAAATCCAGATAGGGAAAAGCTTGGTTGTACGTAAAGGAACAGATGTTTGCTTAATAGTTGTCGGTGTTTTGTTACCAATGGCATTAGCCATTGCTGATAAATTAGCAACTCATAATATTTCCGTTCAAGTAGTCAGTGCCGTTTGTTTAAAGCCATTTGATGTCGACTTAATTAAGAATGCTTTTAAAGACTTTTCTTTAGTTTCCACTTTAGAAGAACATAGTTTAATAGGCGGATTTGGCTCTGCCGTTGCTGAATGGTTTGTTGATCAAGAAGATAACAAGAAATACGCTCCTCTCTTACGCTTTGGCACTCGCGATGAATTTCTACATGAAGCCGGAGAAACAGAACACGCTCATAAGTACTTTGGATTAGAAATTAATAAAATCAGCGATAAAATTTTAAAAAGGCTCGCTAAATGAAAACCACAGCTGCTGTCTTAGTTGAGTTAGGCAAACCTTTAGAGATTGTTGATCTAGAAATACCAACTCTAAAACCAGGACAAATCTTGGTTGAAATTACCTGGAGTGGGATGTGTCACACGCAATTACTTGAAGTAAGAGGGCACCGTGGAGCAGATCCTTTTCTCCCTCATTGCTTAGGTCATGAAGGTAGTGGAAAAGTATTAGAAATAGCTCCAGGTCATACTGGAAAGTTAGCCGTAGATGATAGCGTTGTTCTTTCATGGTTGAAGGGAAGCGGTGCGAATGTCATGGGAAGCGTATATGAATGGCATCATTTCACAGGCAAACGCAATGTTAACGCGGGTGCTATTACTACTTTTATGACACATGCTATCATTAGCGAAAACCGTTTAACTAAAATCCCTAAAGGCGTATCCATGAAGCAAGCCGTTATGCTAGGGTGTGCGCTGCCAACAGGGGTAGGAGCGGTTATCAATACAGCAAAACCTCAGCCTGGCCAGAGCCTCGTTGTTTTTGGGTGTGGTGGTGTTGGGTTAAACGCCATTATGGGAGCAGTTGTTTCAGGATGTGCTCCTGTCATTGCGGTGGATATCAATCCTGAAAAGTTGGCTATTGCAAAAGAGCTAGGAGCCACTCATACAATAAACCCTCTTAATGATGATGTCATGGAGGCAATTAAGGCTTTAACTGATGGTGGGGCTGATTTTGCCATTGAGGCAACTGGAATTCCTTCTATTATGCAGCAAGCCTTGCAAGTTGTTCGTCCGCAAGGAGGAAAAGCAGTCATTATTGGTAATGCTCATAAGGGTCAAGATGTGACAATTGATCCGGGTATGTTCAATTCAGGACGTAGTATGCTCGGAACTTGGGGAGGAGATAGTGTGCCAGATCGCGATTATCCTTTGTATGGGCGTTTAATCGCTCATAAACGTTTAGACGCAGATAAATTATTTTCTTCACCTTATAGCCTTGCTCAAATCAATCAAGCTTTAGATGATCTGGAAGCAGGGTCTGTTTGCCGCCCTTTAATTGATTTATCTCTTTAAAAATGAAAATAGGCATAGATTTTGATAATACTACTGCTTGCTATGAAGGCATATTTCATCAGCTCGCCTTGGAAAAAGAATTAATACCTGAGACTCTTCCTACTAACAAAGACGCAGTAAGGGATTATTTAAGGATCGCTGGCCAAGAAGATATTTGGACAGAAATGCAAGGATTTGTATATGGTCCAGGCATTTCTAGAGCTCGGCTATTCCCTGGGCTTACCTCTTTCATATTGGCTTGTAGAGAAAAAGAATTTGATATTGTTATCGTTAGTCATAAAACACGGCATCCTTTCAAAGGTCCTGCCTATGACTTACATACGTCAGCCCGAGAATGGCTCCGCCAGAATGGATGTTTTAAAAGTATTTCTGATGGTGGTATGGGTTTTAAAGAAGAAGATGTCTTTTTTGAACTCACAAAAGAACAGAAATGTGAAAGAATAACAGAACAGAAATGTGATTATTTTGTTGATGATCTGCCTGAACTTTTAACTGACTCTTGCTTTCCAAAATCTGTTAGAAAACTTCTATTCTCTCCTTATCTAAATGAAGATTTTTCTCTACCAAAAGAGATCGAAAAGTCATTTTCATCTTGGCAGTCTATAAAGGAATGGCTTCTTGTTTGATGGATAACTCTTCTGTCTTTTCTCCTTCTGTATCACACTTTTTAAGTGAATGTGGTTTGTCAAATTTTGAAGTTTCCTTACTTAACAAAGGGGGAAATAATAAGGCTTACAAAGTTGTTTCTTCAGAAGGAACATATGTATTGAAAGCCTATTTCACTTCAGAACAGGACCAAAGAAGCCGCCTAAGAAATGAATATACATTTAGTCAGTTTTGCTGGGAGAATCAAATATGTTCTGTACCTCAGCCTTTTTTTGCCGATTATGACAAACATCTGGGGCTTTATGAATATATACATGGTGAGAAGCTAAAAACTGACGAAATAAAAGAATCTCACATTCAAGAATGTATCAATTTTACAAAAGCAATAAATCATCATAAAACCTCAAATCAAGGAAGTTCCTTGCCAGTAGGTTCTGAAGCTTCTTTCTGTTTAAAGGAGCATTTGGAAACTGTAGAAAAACGAATAAAACGATTAGAATCAATAGATGAAAATCTTTCAATAGATAAAGAAGCAAAAAAATTTGTAGTTAAATCTTTGTTCCCTACTTGGCAAGAAATTAAGCAGAACTTTACTAGAAATTGCCAGAAACTTAACTTTGATCTTGATGTTCCCATTTCTCAAAATGATAGAATTTTATCTCCCTCTGACTTTGGTTTTCATAATGCCTTAGGTGTCACAATAGATTCTTCACTTGCAAGAACATCGTCAAAAATAAAATTTATAGATTTTGAATACGCGGGATGGGATGATCCTGCAAAATTAGTTTGTGATTTTTTCAACCAAGTTGCTATACCTGTCCCTAATGAGTTTTATACCTATTTTAACCAAGAGATAGCAGATTTGACGGACAATCCAGCTTATCATCAAAAAAGAACTGATCTTCTTATGTCAATTTATTCGATTAAGTGGATCAGCATTATATTAAATGATTTTCTCCCTCAAAATCGCTTTCGGCTCGATTTTCTTGAGCATAACGATATTAATGATCATAAAACCAAACAATTACACAAGGCAGAGAGAGGATTGCAAAAACTTATTCTAGAACTATCCCCAACAACATAGAATTCTATCGATAACAGCCCTCTAAGAAATTATGCAGTAACTCATGAGCGTAGTGTATTAACGCGCCTTCAGGATGGAATTGAACCCCAACGACTGGAAATTCTGTGTGAGAAAATGCCATAATCTCATCATCTGGACTCATCGCTGTGACCGTTAAACACTCAGGTAAGCTATCTTTGGAAATAACTGAAGAATGATAACGAGTAACTTTAAGCGGGTCAGGTAAATCCTTGAAAACGCCTGTCCCTTGATGGCTAATTAAACTTGTTTTTCCATGCATAGGTTGACGAGAACGAGTCACATCTGCGCCAAAAACTTGACCAATGCATTGATGTCCTAGACAAATTCCAAGAATCGGAATTATTCCTGAGAAATGGGCAACAACCTCGGTTGAAATGCCAGCCTCATCAGGATAACAAGAGCCAGGAGCAATAATAATGTGACTTGGTTGTAACTCTTCAATTTGCCCAATCGTAATACAATCATTGCGGTAAACAGCAGCTTGATAACCCAGCTCTTGAGTGTAGCAAGAAATGTTGTAAACAAAAGAATCATAATTATCGATAATTAAAATCATAGACCCACGCAAAAGTTAATTTAGGTTCATATGATCGAGTCAAGCTCGTTCATATCTTTAACTATGCGGATCAATTGGTAAAAAAATGGTAAATAATGTCAGGGTTTCTTTTACAAATAATCCTTAATCAAATGCTCAGCAATCTGAACGGCATTTAAAGCAGCACCCTTTCGTGTATTATCTGCAACAACCCAGAGTGATAATCCATGGGGAAGAGTTTTGTCTCGTCGAATGCGACTAACAAAAACAGCATCATCACCAGCTGTTTCAACAGGGGTGACGTATTGATAATCATCAGGATTATCGATCACCCTTAATCCTGGAAAAGAACGCAGTTTTTTGTTGGCTTCTTTTAAGCAAATATCAGATTCAAATTCAATGTTGGCCGACACTGCGTGCCCAATAAAAACAGGAACACGAACACAAGTAGCCGTTAATTCAATTTTAGAACCCAAGATTTTTTTGGTTTCAACTGACATCTTCCATTCTTCTTTGGTATCACCGCAGTCTAGAAAATGATCGATGTGAGGGATGACGTTAAAGGCAATTGGTTTTGAAAATTTTCTGGCTTCCATTGCGTCATTCACAAACATTCCGCGACTTTGCTCGAAAAGTTCATCCATGCCTTCTTTGCCAGCGCCAGATACGGATTGATATGTGGAGACAACAACACGTTTAATGGGGGTTATATCGTGCAAAGGCTTTAATGCCATCACTAACTGAATGGTTGAACAGTTAGGGTTAGCAATAATATTACGTTTATTGAAATCTTTTAATGCCGCTAAGTTAACCTCAGGGATGATCAACGGTACATCCGCGTCCATTCTAAAATGGGAGGTATTATCTATGACCACACAGCTGGAGGCAGTGGCTTTAGGGGCATATTCCGCTGAAACCTTGCTGCCAGGAGAAAAAAGAGCGATTTGGCATTTTGAAAAGTCAAAGTTGCTTAACCCTTGAATGGTTAAAACGCCTTCTTCTCCATAAGACACCTGTCTGCCGACGGATTTATCGGACGCTACAGCGTAAATGTTTTTCATGAGAAAACCACGTTCAGCCAAAACATTGAGCATCGTCCGCCCAACATTGCCGGTTGCACCAACAACGGCAATTTTGAATTGGTCTATTTTTTTAGCCATGTGTGATCCTCAAAACTTGAATAATGCTTCTTATGTAACAACTTTTGATTGAAGAACAACCCCTAATCATCCCCCATCTTCAATGCAGCGATAAAGGCACTTTGAGGGATTTCGACGTTACCAAATTGACGCATGCGTTTTTTACCGGCTTTTTGCTTATCCAACAATTTACGTTTGCGGCTGATGTCCCCACCATAACACTTTGCCGTGACGTCTTTACGTAAAGCCGATATGGTCTCGCGAGCGATAATTTTACCACCAATGGCGGCTTGAATTGCAATTTTGAACAGCTGTTGAGGGATCAAATCTTTTAAACGTGAACACAAAATACGTCCGCGAAATTCAGCCCGCGATTTATGAACAATGATTGATAAGGCATCAACGGGTTCAGCATTGACCAAAATAGTCACTTTAGAAACTTCACTTTCTCTATAGCAATCTATCTGATAATCAAAAGAAGCATAGCCTCTGCTAACGGATTTTAAGCGGTCATAGAAATCAAAGACAACTTCGTTCAAAGGCAGACGATACACAACCATGGCGCGATTCCCGGCATAGGTTAAATCAATCTGTTCGCCACGACGATCGGTACAAAGCGTTAAGATCGATCCCAAATATTCATCAGGAACCAAAATGGTGGCGCGAATCCATGGTTCCTCAATAAAGTTAATTCTGACAACATCCGGCATGTCACTTGGGTTATGAAGTTCAACCATCGTGCCGTTGGTCATGTGCAAATGATAGACAACGCTAGGCGCTGTTGTAATCAGGTCTAAATCAAATTCACGCTCTAAGCGTTCTTGGATAATTTCAAGATGAAGTAATCCCAAAAACCCACAGCGAAATCCATAGCCAAGGGCTGTTGAGCTTTCAGCTTCAAAATGAAAACTGGCGTCATTCAAATGAAGTCTTGCCAGGCTTTCTCTAAGCTTTTCAAAGTCAGCGGCATCCACTGGAAATAATCCACAAAACACAACCGGAACAGAGGGCTTAAAGCCGGGCAGGGGACTTGCCGTCAGGCGTTTTTCTTCTGAAATCGTATCACCCACTTTACAGTCGGCTACGTGTTTAATGCTGGCGGTTATAAAACCAAGCTCACCCGGAAGAAGCTTGTCGACAACTTCTTTCTTTGGGGTGAAATACCCAACCCGATCCACCTCATAAGTTGCACCCGCATTCATCATGCGGATTTTCATGCCGGCTTTGAGGGTGCCATCAATAACGCGAACCAAAATCATTACGCCAAGATACGCATCATACCAACTATCAACAAGCATTGCTTTTAATGGTGCTTTTGCAGCCTCATCACCAAACTCACTTTTGGGAGGTGGGAGACGATGGACAATAGCCTCTAGAACATCTTGAATACCAATACCTGTTTTGGCTGAAATTAACACAGCTTCACTTGCATCAAGACCAATGACATCTTCGATTTGAGCTCTAACACGTTCTGGTTCTGCAGCAGGTAAGTCGACCTTATTTAAAATAGGGATAATTTCGTGATTGTTTTCAATGGCTTGATAAACGTTGGCTAAGGTTTGAGCTTCCACACCTTGACTTGCGTCAACCACAAGGAGTGATCCTTCACAAGCGGCTAACGAGCGACTAACCTCATAAGCAAAGTCCACATGACCTGGCGTGTCCATCAGGTTTAAAATATAATTCTCGCCATTTTTGGCCGTATAGTTTAAACGAACAGTTTGGGCTTTGATGGTGATGCCACGCTCGCGTTCGATATCCATCGAATCGAGCATTTGCTGTTGCATATCGCGCGCTTCAACAGCACCACAGAATTCAATCAGACGGTCAGCAAGTGTGGATTTTCCATGATCAATGTGAGCAACAATGGAGAAGTTACGAATTTTGTCTAAGCTCATGCGTTTCTCAAAACTCCACCACAATTTTTTTCAACAGCCTGAATCAGATTGTTGCTGAATGTATTTAAATCTTCCTCGGACAAAGTTCTATCAAGAGCTTGTAACCGGACTTGAATCGCTATTGATTTTTTGCCCTGGGGTAATTTATCGCCGCTATAAACATCAAAAATATCAATGTCTTGAATGAGTGCTTTGTCAATTTTTTGAAGGGTACGTATGAGTTGATCAGCTGTTACGCTCACATCCAAAATGAAAGCAAAATCACGCGTGACAGCTTGGTAAGGTGATAGTATCAATGATACTATCATACGTTTTTTTTCTTTTGGAAGATTATCCAAGAAAATTTCAAATGCAACAACAGATCCATCAACTTTAAAATAATCAATGAGTGATGGATGAATTTCACCAAAATAACCCAACACCTTATTCCCTTGTTTAAGGGCACCTTTACGACCGGGGTGATAGTAATCAGGAGCTTGCGTATCAATTTGATAATTACTAATACCCATTCCCTCAAGAACGGCCAAGGCATCGGCTTTGACATCATAGACATCAATAGCTCTCGGTTTTTGCGCCCAATGACGTGTATTCGTTTCGGTACTTCTAACACCCACAGCCATCTTATCTTCTTGAATGCTTTGAGGGGTTGTTGTGTATTGAGATGCTACTTCAAAGAAAGTACTGTTATAGATGCTTTTGCTTTGGTTAGTGGCGATGGCTTTTAGGTGGTTTGGTAAAACTGAGGGGCGCATAACGGCCATGTCTTGGGACAAAGGCATTTCAAGTTCGACGCCATTTCCAAATTTGTTTGCCGTTTCTGCGTCAATAAAAGACCAAGTATAAATTTCGCTTAAACCACGAGCGCTTAGAATTTTTCGAACAACTTGGGACTGACTTAAAGAGCGATTGGGTTTTTGCTGGGGAAGAGAGATTGTTGGAAGCGCGTCATAACCACGCATTCTTAAAATTTCTTCGATTAAATCCACGTCTAAACTGACATCATGACGCCAGCTGGGGACTTCAACGGTTATCTCTTTTTCTGATTCCTGCATAATCTTAAAGCCAAGATTTCTTAGAAAAGCTACGCTCTCAATGAGAGAAATCTTTTCATCACCGCTGTAGCTGATCAGTTTCTGAAGACTGAGAGAAACTTGAATGGGTTTGTGATTATTGCTACCTGCTTTAATCATCTGACTTGGCGTTCCACCACACATCTCAAGGATATACTGCGTTGCAAGATCAACACCTAAGGCCACTTGAGTTGGATCAACGCCACGCTCAAAACGTGTTCGTGCTTCGCTTAGGATTCTAAGGCTTTGTCCAGTTTTGGCTATGCGGATAGGATCAAAATAGGCTGATTCAATAAACACTCTGGTTGTTGCTTCAGTGCAACCAGAAGACAGCCCCCCCATAATACCGCCAAGTGATAAGACAGCAGAATCATCGCTGATGGTGGTCATACCTTCTTCAAGCTCATAAGTTTTAGAATCTAAAGCCTCTAAGGTTTCTCCGCTTTTTGCGGGACAAACCACTAGGTTACCCTTGATTTTATCCGCATCAAAAACATGCAAAGGGCGACCGATATCAAGAGCAATATAGTTTGTCACATCAACCAAAGCTGAAATGCATTTTTGCCCAACAGCTTTTAATCGTCTTTGCATCCAAGCTGGGCTTTGACCGTTTCTAACGCCTTCTATCACTCGACCTGTAAAGTGCGAACACGCAGGATCGGTGATGGAGACTTTAATAGGGCAGGACATGGTTCCCACGCTGTGATCCTCGGGCTTGACCTGAGGATCTAAATCCTTAAGAACCCCAACACCATAAGCACTCAGATCTCTAGCGATACCTCTGACCGAAAAACAATCACTTCTGTTTGGCGTCAGGCTGACTTCAATAACAGCATCATCAAGCCCTAATATGGGTGCCAAAGGAGAGCCTGGCTTTGCATCAGTTTCAAGATCGATAATGCCCTCTGATTCTTCGGCAAGAAGCAGTTCTTCGGCAGAACAGAGCATACCAAAGCTGTCAACAGAACGGATATTTCCTTTTTTCAAAGGTTGTCCTGTAGCTGGCACAACAGTTCCAATGCGGGCAAAGGCAACTTTCATGCCTTGTCTAACATTGGATGCACCACAAACAACCTGAAGTATTTGTCCAGATCCATCATCCACTTGGCATAAATTCAAACGGTCCGCATTGGGATGTTTACCGGCTTCGACCACTTGAGCAACCACAAAATCTTTTAATCGTTCGGCTGGGTTATCCACGCCTTCAACCTCAAGTCCGATATTGACCAAGGCATTTAAGATTTGTTCTACGGATTGATTGGTGTCTAAATGATCCTTTAGCCAACTGAGAGTAAATTTCATAAATTGACACTCCCTACGCCATAATGATTTAGCCAGCGTTCATCTGATTCATATAACGCTCTGATATCAGGAAGACCATATTTAAGCATGGTCAATCGTTCAACACCGGCACCAAAGGCAAAGCCCTGGTATTCGTCTGGATTAATACCACAGTTTTTAAGGACATTGGGGTGCACCATACCGCAACCAAGAATCTCCATCCAATTATTACCAACACCAATCTTAAGCTGACCATCTTCGCGGCTGCAGTTGATGTCCAATTCACCTGATGGTTCTGTAAAGGGAAAAAAGCTTGGACGAAAACGAGATTTAATGTCATCAACACCAAAAAAGTGGCGACAAAAATCAGTCAGACATCCTTTTAGATGACCCATATGAGTATAGGGTTCTAATACCAAACCCTCTAATTGATGGAACATGGGTGTATGTGTGGCATCCAAAGCATCGCTTCGGTAAACGCGGCCAATGGAGATAATTCTGAGAGGTGGTTTTTGCACCTCAAGCGTTCTGATCTGCGCTGTCGATGTATGCGTGCGCAACAGGCGTAAAGGATGATCTTTTATATAAAAGGTATCATGATTTTGACGGGCTGGATGATGTACTGGAATATTAAGGGCATCGAAATTATGATAGTCATCATCGATCTCAGGGCCTTCTACAACTTGAAAACCAAGGTCACGGAAATAACTTTGAATATCGCCTAAAACTTGCGTTAAAAGATGAAGATTCCCTTTTTTCTCAGGACGAATGGGGAGGGTGATATCTAAAGCTTCTGTTTGCAGGCGAAGCTCAAGAGCATTTTTCTCTAATTCTTCTTTTTTTTCACTTAAAAGCGTTGATAAAGAATCTCTGACAGCATTAATTTCAGCTCCTTTGGTTTTTCTTTCATCAGGTGAAAGTTGCCCCAAAGTTTTAAGTTCAGTTGTGATTAATCCTGTTTTACCTAAAAGGTGAACGCGGATTTCATCTAAGGCTTGTAAATCGGAACAGGTCTGAATTTTTTGGTGCCATTCTTGGCAGAGAGGATGGGTAGCATCTGTCATGAAAGAACCTGAGGATACACGGTTTTTGTATTAATCCTCGGGACAAGCCCGAGGATGACATTTTTAGGATCCGAGGATAAAAATCGCTTTAAGCTGCGAGAGCTTTTTGAGCTTTCTCAACGATTTCTTTGAATGCTTCCGGTTGATTCATGGCCAAATCAGCCATAATCTTACGATCCACTTCAACGCCAGCTTTGCTCAGACCATTCATAAAGACAGAATAAGTCATGCCAAGCTCACGAACAGCGGCATTGATACGTTGAATCCAAAGACCGCGGAAATCACGCTTTTTATTGCGACGATCGCGATAGGCATATTGCAGAGCTTTCTCGACTTTTTGCACAGCAACACGAAAACATGTGCTGGAACGGCCGCGATAGCCTTTTGCCATCTTGAGAATTTTTTTATGACGGGCATGGGTTGTTACACCGCGCTTAACACGTGACATGGGTTAGCCTCCTTAAACGTGAAGAAAGTAAGTTTTGACTCTTTTAGCGTCGCTTGGATGCATAATTGTCATCCCGCGAGCATCCCGAATCATCTTGTTACTGCGTTTACGCATACCATGACGTTTGCCAGCCTGGCCCATTTTAACTTTGCCAGAAGCTGTTAAGCGGAAGCGTTTTTTAACGCTGCTTTTTGTTTTCATTTTGGGCATTTTAAACTCTTTCATTTATTGCTTTTAAACTAATGCTAGGCAGATTAGGCATGCCCGAGACTTAATACAAAGCCTCCGCCACGCTGCATAACAATCCAATTCTATACGAGATATTGAGGGTGAAGTCAAGCCCAGGGTTAGTGAAATTATTGATATTAGTATAAAATGTATTGTACAATCGTAGGATGGTTTAATCATTTCTTTTCCGATACATCAATGCAGCAAAATTCTACATTTTATTATTATTTGTTTAAGATTGCTTTTTATTCCTTTCTTCAAGTCATTGGCACGGTTGATTGCTCAACGGGAGCTGAAGTTACTGAAGAAGTGATTGGAGTGGCGTCTTTGTCTTCGGGTGAATACGGCAAAATATCTATTGAATACATTGATTCTCAGTCCGCTGTTGAAAACTACAAATCTGGATGTACCAACGGAAAGGAGTACCCTTCCTTAACTCCTGATGAAGGATTTTTTGATGAAATATGGTCGCATACGCAGAATATAGGGAATACACCGTTTACTCGTATTCAAGAACCAGATGGCCCCGTTTTTATTGAAAATAAAGAAACGGTTCTTTGCACTAAAGGAATAGGAGACTGTATCGGGATAGCGGTGTGGAAGCCAGGTTTGTCTTGTTTGTATCACTGCACAAAAATGGAGCTAAGAGATGATACTCGGTGGAAGTTTAAGAGTTTTATTGATGAATTAAAAAGAAAAGTTGGTGAAGACCTTTCGTCGGTGAGAATATCTATTGTATCATCCTGCTGGTCCGACGATGTCAGGACAGTTATTCTGCTTCTTGAGGAAAGTGGTTTCCAAATATCGTCAATTTCTATACCTGACATCGTGTTTGCTTCTTCGTCAGAGAGAGCAACTCGGAAGAAAGTGTTTTTAAATAAAAATTCTATTGAAGAGGGTGTTTTGCAAAAACTTGTTTCTGACTTAAGATATTGCCCCAGTACTGATATGGCGTTGAACACACGGACTGGCCAGGTTACCTTTAAACCCTTTTATGTGCATTGAAACCACCCACGATTAACTTGATTTTAATGGTTCTTCGGTATATATTGTTAGCACACGAACGATGATGCTGCTAATTCATCTGAGTTCTAGTGAAAAGATTAAACTATATACGGGAGAAAACCATGGCAAAAGTAATTGGAATTGACCTTGGAACAACTAACTCATGTGTTGCTATTTTAGACGGCGCGAACACACGTGTGATCGAAAACTCCGAAGGGGCTAGAACGACTCCTTCGATGGTTGCTTTCACAGAAAGTGGCGAACGTCTAGTTGGGCAAGCTGCTAAAAGACAAGCTGTTACGAACCCTGAAAATACCTTATTTGCAATTAAACGTCTTGTTGGGCGTCGTTTTGATGATCCATTGACTCAAAAAGATATGGGATTGGTTTCTTATAAAATTGTTAAGGCTGACAACGGTGACGCTTGGGTTGATTGCCGTGGAGAAAAATATAGCCCCAGCCAAATCAGTGCTTTTATTTTGCAAAAAATGAAAGAAACAGCAGAGGCTCATTTGGGCGAAACAGTAACGCAAGCTGTGATTACTGTCCCGGCTCACTTTAATGATTCTCAACGTCAGGCCACAAAAGATGCTGGTAGGATTGCAGGCTTGGAAGTCTTGCGTATTATCAACGAGCCAACAGCTGCGGCTCTTGCTTATGGATTAGAGAAAAAAGCAACAGGAACAGTCGCGGTGTATGACCTTGGTGGTGGTACATTTGATGTTTCTGTTCTTGAAATTGGGGATGGCGTTTTTGAAGTTAAATCAACGAATGGTGATACATTTTTAGGTGGTGAAGATTTTGATGCGCGCATCATTGATTTTGTGGCGGATGAATTTAAAAGAGAGCAAGGAATTGATCTTAGAAAAGATCGCCTTGCTTTGCAGCGGTTGAAAGAGGTTGCAGAAAAGGCAAAGATTGAACTGTCTTCAGCGGTTCAAACAGAGATTAATTTGCCTTTTATTACAGCTGATGCAAGCGGTCCAAAACATTTGAATGTGAAATTAACGCGCGCTAAATATGAATCTCTCGTTGACGATTTGGTTCGTCGCACAATTGAGCCATGCAAGGCTGCATTGAAAGATGCTGGTTTGTCTGCAAGTCAAATTGATGAAGTAATTTTGGTTGGCGGTATGACCCGCATGCCAAAGATTATGGAAACAGTGAAAGAAATATTCGGTCGTGAGCCGCATCGTGGTGTGAACCCTGATGAAGTTGTGGCTGTTGGTGCCGCGATTCAAGGTGCTGTCCTAAAAGGCGAAGTCAAAGATGTTCTTCTTTTAGATGTGACACCTTTGTCCCTTGGTATTGAAACCTTGGGTGGATTGTTCACGCGCTTAATTGATCGCAACACAACTATTCCAACGCGTAAAAGTCAAACTTTCTCAACAGCTGAAGATAGCCAAACGGCTGTTACGCTTCGTGTTTTTCAAGGAGAGAGAGAAGTTGCAGCTCAAAACAAGATGTTGGGGCAATTTGATCTTGATGGGCTTCCTGCAGCACCACGTGGTGTGCCGCAGATTGAAGTAACCTTTGATATTGACGCAAACGGTATCGTTCAAGTTTCAGCAAAAGATAAAGCGACAGGCAAGGAACAGCAAATCCGAATTCAAGCTTCGGGTGGTTTATCAGATGCTGATATTGAGAATATGATCAAAGACGCAGAAGCCAATGCCGCCGAAGATAAAGCCAGAAGAGAAGTCATTGAGCTTAAAAACCATGGTGATACTCTGGTTCATGCAACAGAAAAGAGCTTATCTGAGCATGGTGATAAGATTTCAGCTGAAGAGAAAGCTGCAATCGAAGTTGATTTAAATGCTTTGAAAGAAGCGTTGCAAACTGAGAATAAAGACGAGATTCAAAGTAAGCTAACGGCTCTGACTCAATCTTCAATGAAGATGGGAGAGGCTGTTTACAAGGCAACGCAAGAAGCCTCAGCAGCATCTCCTCAAACTTCGGGCACACCAGCTGGTGAAACGGTTGTTGATGCTGAATTTGAAGATTTAAATGATGACGATCGGAAACAGGCTTAATTTCACTCTTGGATCTGTGGTAAGCTTTAATTAACGAAATAGGATGATCTTGGCAATGGTTAGGATCATCCTTGTGTCTTTATAAACAAACAATAATGGACTTTCATGTCACAAAAAGATTTTTATAAAACACTAGGTGTCAGTAACACCGCGAGTGCTGATGAGCTGAAAAAAGCTTATAGAAAACTTGCGATGCAATATCATCCTGATAAAAATCCTGGTGATAAAAAAGCTGAACAAAAGTTCAGGGAACTTTCCGAAGCATATGACGTTCTAAGGGATGATCAAAAACGAGCGGCCTATGACAGATATGGCGCAGCTGCGTTTGAGCAAGGTGGATTTAATCCCAATGCTGGGGCTGGCGGAGCTGGATTCGGTGGATTTGGATTTTCGGGTGGTTTTGGTGCCAATTTTGCTGACATCATTGATGAAATGTTTGGTGATTTGGGAGGCGGAGGAGGTCACACGAATGGTTTTCAACAACCAGGTTCTGACGTTCGCTTTAATCTTGAAATTTCATTAGAAGAAGCTTTTAAGGGCACAACAGCACGCGTTAAGTACTCAACAGGGTGTGCTTGTGATACTTGTAAGGGGCTTGGAAGTGATGGAGGGTCTGCTCCTGTCGTTTGCTCAACCTGTAAGGGTCGAGGAAAATCACGCTCTCAACAAGGTTTCTTTACAATCGAGCGTACGTGTTCTACTTGCGGAGGTATTGGAAAGACGATACAAAATCCGTGTCGGGGTTGCAGTGGAACGGGTAAAGTCCGTCGTGAAAAGAATCTTGAGGTTAAAATTCCAGCTGGCGTTGAAGAGGGGACACGGATTCGTGTTAGTAAAGAAGGCGAAGCCGGTCTTCGTGGTGGCCCCTCAGGTGATTTATATGTCTTTTTAAGCATTCGTCCACACCGTTTTTTCAAGCGTCAAGCCGCAGATATTTATTGCCGGGTTCCTATCACTATCACAACAGCATCCCTTGGTGGCGAGATAGAAGTTCCATCGATTGATGGCAGCCATACACATTTAAAAATTACCTCTGGTACACAAAGCGGTCACCAATTCCGCATTCGTGGTAAGGGCATGACAACGCTCAGAAGCAGTGGGCGTGGTGATATGATTATAGAAGCCATGGTTGAAACGCCGGTGAACCTGAGTAAAAAGCAAAAGGAACTCTTAAAGCAGTTCGAAGAAGCCAGCAAAAAAGAATCCAATAACCCACAGTCCACTGGTTTTTTTGCTAAGGTCAAAGAATTCTGGGGTGAGCTTGGGGGAGAGTAGGTGAAAGAATCCGAACCAAAAGGTCATCCGTTTCATTTGGTCGACCCTAGCCCATGGCCGATTATGGCGGCACTGTCAGTTTTGATCCTGGCAATTGGTGGGGTTTTATGGATGCACCATATTGATAAAATTCTATTTTGCTCAGGACTTGTTTTTTTACTGCTCATTTTTTTCGTTTGGTGGCGCGATGTTGTCAAAGAAAGCAACACGGCTGGTGTCCACACCAAACCGGTTCAAACGGGGCTTAAAATTGGGATGGGGCTTTTTATAGCCTCTGAGGTCATGTTCTTTGTGGCTTTTTTCTGGGGCTATTTCCATGCGGCTTTGTCACCAACCGAGGCCACAGGCTTTATGTGGCCGCCTAAAAACATTATCCCCTTTGATCCCTTTCATTTACCCTATTTAAATACCCTTATTCTTTTGTTGTCAGGCACCACTATTACCTGGGCGCATCATGAATTATTAGAGGGGAACACAAAAGATACAGTCAAAGCACTTGGTTTCACAATCTTGCTTGGGCTGACTTTTACCCTCGTTCAGGCCATTGAATACAGCCACGCGTCTTTTGCCTTTAAGGATGGGATTTACCCCTCCACCTTTTTTATGGCAACGGGTTTTCATGGCTTTCATGTCATTGTTGGAACCTTGTTTCTAATCGTTTCTTGGTTTCGGACAAGACGCGGAGAGTTCACAACCGCCCAACATGTTGGCTTTGAAGCAGCTGCTTGGTATTGGCACTTTGTCGATGTGGTCTGGCTTTTCTTATTTGTGTCCATTTACTGGTGGGGCTATAAGCCGGTTGATTTCTCATAAACAGTAATAAATAATTTTAATACTAAAAAATATAAAATACAATCAAATATTTACTTAATATTAACCTCCTTGACTTAGTTTCATAATCGGAAACTAAATTCAACTGGAGATTAATGATGAAAAATTCCCTTCAAAAATTAATGATTTTGACAATGACAACGACGATGTTGTCAGGTGTTGGTGCTTATGCGGCTGATAAGGAAGAGCCACTAGTACCAAAGGCAGGCGTACAAGTTCCTGTGGCAGCTCCAGTTCTTCCTCCGAGACAAGAAAAAACCGACTGTAGTTGCTGTAGTTCATTCGGCGCATGGTGGGATAGAACGTTTACAAAAAAGAACATTGAAGCAGCTGTTGATGGCTTAGAAAAAGTTGGTGGAGTAGTTGTTCAAATCGGAGGGGCACTTGATACTGCTCACCAAGCTGATTGGAAAAAGGCCCAACAAGGATTAGAAGGAGCAGATAAGATTGTTCACGGTATGACAGATGCAGCTTTTGGGGCAGATGGTCATGTGACGGCTGCAGGTCTGATGGGTGCATTGGGCAAAGGCACAGCAGGTGCTGCTCACCTTGCAGGTGATATTGATCCCAGTTTGAGGCGAGTAACAGATAAAGTTGAGAGCGGTGCTACAGTTGTTGGTGGTGCACTTCATCATGTTGCTGATGATTTATCAGGTGGTGTAAGTACAGCAACATTACTTCATGCTCTAACTGATGCTGGCCATGGCGCAATGGAAGTTGCCGCTGATAATACATCCGGCGATGCACATGCTCAGGTTGAGAAAGCAACAAGAGTACTTGATGTAAGCACTGCTGTTGTTGGTGGAATGGTGGCTAGAGCAAATCCAATGCCAGCAAGCGATAAACTAGCATAATTAAAAACTCCTATTCTAGAACTCATGCAGACGTCTTCGCGGCGTCTGCATTTTTTTAATTTTATAGATTTAATTTTAACACAGCTGGAGTTTAGCGATGAAAAAAATCCTACATGTATTGATGGTCTTGACGATGATGTCTGCTATTAACGTTTATGCAACTGACAAAGATGACGTCTTTTCTGACACTAACATTTCACCTAAGCTTCCACCTGCACCTCCTCCAAGCCCTGTTCCTGAGATGATGATGGAATGTAAGAATCATACACCTTTACGGTTGGAAGATAGGATTTTTGATCAAACACCAAGTTGAAAAGATCTCAATTTTCCCCAAGATTTTATATAAAAAACTGTGTACCGTGAGCCAGCTCAAAGTTGGGCAGATTTCTGTGGAGTTTTGGGCATTGCCTTGAATCAACAGTCACCAAACGGCTGATATCAGCGGAGGTGTGAAATGCGAGCTAATCATTTTGTGGCGCTTAGTTTTTTAACAGCACTTGCGTCGGTTAGCGTTATGAATTCCAATCAAGAAGTTTTTCAGCCAATTCGGTCTGTTGAGCCTGCAAGCGTAGAGGTGGCGGCTGGCTTACAGGCTTTGGTTAAGTATGAGATGGTCGATTCTTTAATTCTAAGTCAAGCAATCAAAAGCGTGAAGGATTTTGCGGTTAAACAACAATTGTTACAGTTTAAGCGTGAATGCGAACTCAGGATAAAAGGACTTGAAATACTGCTTCATAAATTGGGGGTGGAGGTTCCGAGTCGAACTAAAAACGCGACTTCTTACCTTATGCAGGGCTTTGTTGCTGTCCGAGGTTTAACAGGAGACAAGGGAGTTTTAAAGGCGCTTAGAACAAATGAGAAAAAAGTTTTAAGTGTTTATGAACGTGCATTGGAAAACAATTTACCTGGCGATATTCGCCCTCTTGTTCAGGGCGTTTATGATGGTGTAAGTCGGCATGTTCAGTATTTAGAGGATAGGTTAGGCACGAAAATTGTCTGATTGGCGAGTCGTCCAGATTAAAGGGTGAGGGAGTCATGTGGTTAAAGAAGTCGAACCTTAAAGGATTTGGTTTTCACCCCATTCATATATTAGAAGATGGAGCCATTAACTGGGAGCTTCATTGTGGGTGTTGTAATGGAACAGCAGAACATTTCATTTTGACTCCAAAGGAAAATCAAGAGCTTTTCCAGATGATAGATTCGGTGGATGTGCGCCCCTCTACGATAGAAAATCTCTTAGAGGGGGACTCACCTCCTAAGGAAAAAACGCGTTAATGGTACCCTTTTGCTTTGGGGATTTTTCGCAAAAGGGCATGTCTTCGTTGTCATGCATTCTGTCCAAACGCTAGATCATAGAAATCGTCGATGTTAATATTAAGAGCTTCGCATAAGGTGTACAGAGATGATGCGCTGATCGAAAGGCATCCTTCTTCATAAGCTTCAAGCGCTTGATCAGACCATGAAAGATAAAAAGCTAGTTCCGGCCGTGAAAAACTTTTTAGTTCTCTGGCTCTTTGGAGTCCCAGTCCAATAACAGCATCCGTGTGATTGCTTAAGTTTGGTATATATTCTGGTGTATTCGTCATTTGCTGGTTCATTTCGGATCTCCTTTGGGTTAGATTAAAATTCAATCATCAAAAATCGTGTTTGTATCTTTAAAGCATGGATTCATCATAAAATTTAATCCGTTAAATTTACGTAGGTGAAATCCAAGAAGCACCAAATATTAGGTATTAATACGTAATTTCATACGCTACTAGTTTGAGTTCGTCAAGACGATTTTGTGCCTTTGTGTGAACTTACGTTGTTGTTAGTTTCGGAAAAAATACTGTCATTCTGGGACTGTTCCGAGGATCTAAGAACTTTTCTTGTTGCACACTTTGTACTTGAACATAATAACAAAAGAAAATAGAATGACCCATGTCTATGAATCCAGATGGTATAGAGAGAACATGTCAACAAATCTCAGCATGCAAATAAAAGAGAAAATATCTGAAAAGGGCTTGTCAACTCATGCTCTCGAAAAGCGTGCTGGGCTGAAGCCAAGTGCGGTTCAAAATATTCTCTACGGGCGTTCAAAAAACCCGAGCATTACTATTATTAAAGCCATTGCTGGGGCATTAGATTGCAGCATAGCAGATTTACTGGGAGAGACAGTTATTCCTAAAACCTCCCTTCAGTTTAAGCCAAATTACACAACGAGAAATGTCACTAAGCAGGAATGGGATCAAGATCTCTACTTGAGGTGTTTCCAAGAGCTTAATGTTCTGCTTGAAAAAGAAAAGATTTTTTTGTCAAAAGAAAAAATCTTAGAGCTTGCTGAAGAGATATATGAATATTCTCAAGGAAATAGTATGTCTATGCCAGACCAATATTTTTCAAAATGGTTGGTTGAAAAGAACAAATGATAGCTGGAAAATTTTAAGCAAACGCGTAATTTTTCTTGGAAAGAGTGATATGAAGAAAGTTACATTGTTTAGTAATCCAATTTCATATTTATACGTAACTTGTTTCTTTGTGTGCGTTGCTAGTCTTGTTCTGGTGTCCATGGTGTACTTTTCTCACTTAAATGAGGGAAAACAAGATTTACGAGTTGAAGCAAATGTCATTGAGAGCACTTTGAGTGATGTGTTCGAACAGACGAACCAACTTCTTTTCCATATCGGAAAGCAAATTTCAAGCGATGAAGTAAAAGATCTGGAAGGGATTTCCAGAATTATAGGAAAAAACCATGATGAGAGCTTCCAGGGAAGTAATTCATTGCCTTGGATGACTCTTGGTTGGATTGGGTTGAATAACCAACTTCTTTATGACTGGAGATCTGGTTTTTGCAACCCACCTGTTGCTCTCCCAGTACGATCATTCGTTACCAAATGCACCAAAGACCCATGGAAGCTTAATTTGTCAAAAAGTGCTATAAGCTTGATGAGCGGGCTTAGGGAAATTCCAGGAGGTATGGGGGTTACTAATGATAAGGGGCAATATTTAGGAACATTGAGTGTTGGTTTTGGGGTGGCTGAGTTAAACAATAAGTTACAAACAGGGCCTCACAATTCAAGAGTAAGCTACATCATTTTGGACGAGAATCTTCGTATTATATTACAATCGAGTGATAACGCCATTGATCCAGATAGCTCTTATTAGAGAGATCTTTTAGAAAATATATCTGTTTTCCCTGGGGACGAAGGAATTTTGCCTGCATCAGTTACTTACAAAAATATAAAATATGTCCACTACAAGAAAATCCGAAACTCTTCGTATTATGTTTTGACTGGGTTTGATAAGAGAGTATTTAATCGCGAATTTCGATTGAACGTTATACCCCGTTTGGTGGAGCTTGCTATTGTTGCCATTCTTTGCTTGCTTGTTGTTTCATGGTTTCGTCGAAGCATGTTTGCTGTTGCTAGAACATCTGAAGCTTCTAGATTGATTTTCTATAAGCAGGTAAAAGGAGAAATGCGAGAATATTTGGATCAAATCATCGTCTATAGCGACCTTCTTCGCAAAGCTCTTAGAAAAGATCTTGATTTTACTCTTCCTCAAAATAAACAGTTAGAGCTTTTGGAAAATATCTATTCAGCCGCAATTAATCTCGATGTCTCTAAAGCGATCATCTCAAAACCTTCTTATATCCATGTGAACGAAATTATCCATGAAGGAGTCAGGATTCAGCTCTACTCTGCATTTATTAACCCTAGTTCGGGATTAGAAAGTTAAATTTTATTTTGGGTTTATGAGATTTAAGAGAGTAGGCAATAAGTGTTGATAGGATATGGACGATAGCATTCCAAGGTGATCGATGTCTTGTATGCTC
>CANJLN010000001.1 GCA_947475175.1 Alphaproteobacteria bacterium | reverse complement strand
TTAGGCAATCCGTGAATCTCACTTTTCCCATTGGACTCGATACAAACATAGTACACTCTCCTTATAAGAATTTAACTGGGAGCTAAATTGTTCTTATAAAAATTCTGAAAGAGAAGAGGCAAAAAACACATCCGGGAAAAGAACGGGGCCCAGAAGTGGAGAGGCAGGAGGGGAATAGTAGTAAGTGTCGAAACATTGCCAAGGGGCGCCTAAAAGATCTACGCTCTCTTTAAGTTGCTTTGTGAACATCTTGTTAAACATACTCGTTACTCATACTCATAAGAATTATGTAAAATTTTAATAAGCTTGTTGTTATTCTGTCAATAGGGTTTGTTTTGCATCAGAATGAACGGTACCTTATTTTATAAGAGGAGCCGATGCCATTCTACTAACAAGATTCGTATTGTATCAAAAGCGCTTGATGGTAGAAATGAGGTAGGATGAAATTTTTAGGAGGATTGGTGAAATCTTATGAACCAAGGGTTTTAATGGCGCGCCCGAAGAGAGTCGAACTCCTAGCCTTCAGATTCGTAGTCTGACGCTCTATCCAATTGAGCTACGGGCGCATAGTAACTAAGTTATAATTAATATAGAAAAGTCCCGAATCTTTCAATCTTTTTGTTGTACCCCGTCATCAACTAGGATGTGCCGGGTGCTACCGCAGGAGCTGCTGGGGGGGCAGCAGCTGGTGCTGGCGGCGTCACTTCCGGTGGTGAATCAGGGAGATCAAGAAGCTCAGCTGACTTCACAATGCCTTCTGTTATCACAGGTTTGTCAGCATATTGCGCTGAAACTTCATCGGGCAGATTCGGAGCAAATGCTGGGAAATCAGGAACTTTCATAATTTTTCCAGGAGCTTTTGGATTCGATGAAGGTGACATTAATATGATCAAGTTATAGACAGTCGCTGTTTCTACTGCTCCTGTTGGGATGATAAACTTCAGCACATAAGGATTTGGGGATTTCAACGGAAGAATTTCACCTTTGTTTGTTGCATGCATTCGCAGCATCCAAAAGAGTGCCCAGCGTCCTGTATAACGGAACGTTGCTTTTCTTCCATCAACATCTAACAAAGGTTGCTTTGCATCTCTAACCGGGAAAGAAGGAGAGACATCTGGCCAACGGAAACTGATTTCAACCGGATTTCCATAAACCCAACGACCATTACGGGTCTTATCATTTTTGTTGATTGATGTATCTGGATCAGGTTTTAAGACCCAATCAACAATTAAATCACCACCAGCTTCTTTTTCACGATTAACACGGAAATCAGCGCTAAAGTCAAAGGTCGGCAGATCGTTATCACCTTCTCCATTCAAGTAGTTTTGGAAAAAAGCTTTTAGAATATCGAGCCTTTGCAAGAACTGTGTTGCTTCTGCCGTGAGAGGACCCAGCTGATAAATTTGGTCGAAAACATATCGAACTGATCCACCAAATTCATCATACTTTCTAAAGAATTCACGCATTTTTTCAGGGTCAGCTTCCGCTGAACTGGACGCTAAACTTGCACCTACAAACGGAAATTTATTTTTCAAATTTGAATTGAAAAAGTTTACTAAGTCTTTGTATTGATCAATACTTTGTTGACGTTTTAGAACCTCACCCCGTGACAAGATTCCCTTTTTTAGGGCACGAACAATTTCGAGGAAATAATCCCCCGACTCTGCGCGAGTCTCACTGAGAGGGATAAGACTAAAACAGTTTTTTAAATCAAAATTATTCAAGCTTTTGAGAATAAAGTCCTCAAGAGCAGAAATTGAATTCCCTGGTTGCTTCTTTTTGCAGGCCTCAACTTGTTCAATAATTCGACGCCATTTATTGAGTAAATTTACATCTTCTGTTGATGCGCCTAGCATGACATCGGCACTTAAGAAAGTAACCAATGGTTTGGCAAATTCTAAAGCCATTGTTTGCATTTGCTGTTTCTGCAACGTTAAGTATGTTTTTAAATCTTCTGTGTCTTTAGAAGTAAACCCAGAAAAAGCAGCCCCAACTTTTCCATCCCACCATGCAAAGCTTAAATCATGAATCATATAGGGGTTTTGAGATTTAAGGACACTTTCAACTTGTGATAATAACCAAAAAGTTGTGGTGCTTAATAATCCTCTCAGTTCAACAAAAGAAGTTCCAGCTGCATCGTGGTTCAAAATTTCCAACAATTTAATAAACTTAGGGGCAACATCTTTAATATCTGCAATCTTGGATCTTAAAACCTCTTCAGCAGCTAAACCTTCTGATAGATTGATTGGCGCGTCGACAAAATTTTGCGCTTTAGCGACCATATTGACAACATTCGCCTGCAAACTGTCACGGGCTAATAACTTCATATTTTCTTGCAAAATAGGTGGAAAACCAGATACTTGCTTTGAGCTAAAATCTTCAAATCTTTTACACATATCATAAGCCATCTGAATCAGCTTAGCGTCCCAATAGATAATTTTTCCAGATGGGACAATGGTTGTGTAGGTATGTTCCGTTGGAGCAGCCATATACGGTTCTGAAAACAAAGTGATCAATCCTCTTTGCAAAGACATCAACCCTTGCGAAGGAGGAATGGCGTATACTTTCTGGGCAAGTGGTGCGACAGGCATAGAAACCTGCTGGTCAACAAGCAACTGATTCATAGACTGCAATTGTAGTTTTAAGTTAGTAAACCCAATTGAAGTTTGATCAACCAGAAACTGCGTTACTTCTTTACCAAACAATTTTGAACTATCTATTTTATCCAACAGCGCATCAAATTCTTTTCCAGGATTAAAAAATTCACGGTCCATCCAAGTCTGACCAGGTTCACCTAAAGTTGGCATAACTTGAGCAAGCTCTACGCTTAGTTGACGCAAATACGCGACATTGGGGAGCTGTTTTGTATCTTGCTGACTTAATTGTTGTAAAAACGTAAGAAGACGCGAAGGAAGACTGTTCGGATCTGTAACGGTAAAAGTCACATTCAAAAAGTTTTGATAAAGAATATTAAGCGTTTCCCGTGAAAGCTGTTGATAGGGTTTAAGGTCAATAGGCGGGAAAGACGTGTTGAGCAATAGCTTTCTAAACTTCTTATATTGATGAATAAACTGCTCTGGAAGATGGGCATTAAACGTATAAGCAACCAACTCATTTAGATCTTTAGGATCAGCTGCATGTTTTAGATTGTTAAACTTTTCAATTTTATCATGCAGTGTCGCCATGCCTTCAACATAACGTTTTAAAAGATTATATTCTGCACTTGTTGTCGGTTGTAAAAGCTGTGCAATTGAGACTGATTGATCATGAACAGTTGGCCTTAAATGCAGCAGCTCTCGTGCTTTTAATAACAAATCAATGTAAATAGTTCTAACAATGATTTGCTGATAAGATACCTTCAAAGTTTTGTTAAGATCTTCATGTAATGGGCTGAACCAAGATGCTGGCACAAAGATAGAAAAGAAATTTGTCTGTTGTAATTGATCCATCATCTCAATAAGCTGCCGGGCATATATATCAAACGTTTCTGTTGATTGACCAGGCTGATTCAACTTTATTTGCTGCATATCTTGAAGAAGAGTGTTCATTTTGCTCAAGACAGGCATAATATAATCGCGGTTAGAGACAAATCTGTCATAGGCATTAAAAAGGCCGTAACTACCAAATAATACAAAAGCCGCCGTTATAATTTTGGCAAGGTTAAGAGAGCGGTTAATGCTAATAAGACGTTGTTGCAAAGGCGTTGAAAGCCCAGGTTCTTTCAATACTTTTGCGTTAATTATTTCATCGAAGAAAAATATTTTTCTCTCTACAGGATCACCGTCTCGAGTTAATTGTGAGGAAAGAGAATATCCTTCGCTTGATTGATTGAGCGCTGCATCTGGTGTTCCCACAACAGCAAAATTATCAGGATCATCTTGTTCTTCTTCACTATCTCCTAAAACTCTAAGCTGCGTCATACCACTATCTCCGCAGAAATAAATACCTCTGAGAAGCAAAGATTCTTGGTAAGCATCGTTTTTGAAAATATGATTCAAATAGATAGCAACGCTATCTTTCAAGGTAGACACTTCGCTTGGGAAAACAAATACCCCGTCTCTGGCTGATGAAATTCTCCCTTCTGCAAAAATCTCCAGCCGTAATTGACTTAAATTTTCTTCAAGTTCTGAAAAAGCTTCATCAACCCATTTTACAGTGTAAGCAGTCCCTAATGTGTAAGGTGAAGACCAACCCAACATGTTGTGACGATTGCTTGTTGGGATTTCCGAACAAAAGCTTTGAAAACCTGGAACAGTGTCAAGTTTTGTAATGACAACATAGACTGGAATACGCAGTCCTAAACTTGCCTGAGCAGTAATTAACTTATGTGACAGAAAGTCTGCACGACTACTGATCTCATCTTTGCTTAATTTGTGCTTCCCATATAATTCATTTGCAGGGATTCTTAAGATAATGCCGTTTATAGGTCTTGCAGAACGGTAACGCGCAAGGAAGATAAGTAAAGATCTCCATCCTTTCTCGTCATCTCCAACAGTTTTATGTTTAATAAATAGATTTCCTCTAATATCTAAAAGAACACCTCTATTTAAAAACCACCAACGGCACTCAGGGTTTGGATGATGAATACCGAAATCAGGCCTCCCCATAGGTAGCTGTAACTCTGATCCTTCAATCAAGGATGTTTTTCCAGAGCCTTCCGCTCCAAGAATCAAATACCATGGCAAACGATACTTATAATTGTATGTGTGAAGAGAATTGCGAAGAAAATCCAAAGCTCTTAAAAAGGACAAACTCAGCGTGCTGACATGAAAGAATCCCTTTTTAGAAAGAAATTCACTAACCCATCCACCAAGAGGAGGTAGCTTTCTTTTATCTTTTTCCCCTTCTTCAGCGCTTTCTTTTTCAGCTTTTGCTGATGGAGGTTTGGGAACTTTTACACGAGCTTTATGAATTGCCAATACAGCTAACAGAAGGGTTAGCAGCATGATAATCAATGCAATAATCAATAAGACTATAATAACCCATGGAAGAGACGAAAAAGCATGCCTGATAAAATCAGTCATTGCACGCATAACATCGAAAATCGCATTAATCATAACAACTCAACCTGTTTTTGTTTTGCTAGCTTCATATCAAAGGGTTCTGCTTTGCTTGTTCGAAAATTAAATGCAATGCTTCGTGCATCTCAGAGGCCAATTTGTACCAGACAATATAGGTTACAAAAATATAAACAGTTATTATGCTGGCAATACACATACTCCATACGCGTACATCTGGCAGACCACGACCAGGAGGTTCCGAAAGAGTGTAATCATAACATTGCTCAATTAAATACGGGCGACCTGGTCTGAAAAGATGGGCTGGGCGTTGGTTAATAGCAGCATAAAGTTGTTCGAGATACCACTTCATTGCTTCTCGATCTTCATGATCTTTATATTTACCCTTGAACCCCAAACTCAACGTTAAGAAATATAAAAGAGCTAACTCTCCACGAGTGGGGTCATTTGATTCCAAGAGAGTATCAAGCTTTTTAAAAAATAATTCTCCAGCAATTTGGGTCTCGAAAATCTGAGCCTCAAGAAGAGATTTTTGCCACTGCTTAGCACCGGGCCAATTAATGCCTAAAAAAATCTCATCTGTTAAAATGACCATTATGTACTGAGCATCACGTATTTGACCGGCACCCATTCCACCGACAGAGCGACCTGCTTTGAAAGTTAATTCTTCGATAAGGGAACGCATTTTCTTTTGGATGGTATCGGCAAGCCCCATATCTTGAGTCGGTGCGATATCCGGCGCTGCATCTGGCGCTATTTCACCGAAAACCATATCGGGCTCACTCATCCTCAAAGCCTTTTCCTTTTGCCTCAAAAGCTCGTAGTAAAAGGTTTGAAAGTTTTGTAAGAGAGGACTGTTATTCGTTGTAAATTGCATATTTATTTTCTACCCCCTCACGTTGCTTCAACCTTACGAACATAAAGAACAATTTCTGTTGGACGTTTGTCTGGATGATCCGCTGGATTAAAAATATTCAAATTCTGATCCGGCTTTATGTATTCTGGATCCGGAGTCAACACAAAAATAACAACGCCTCGACTTGGCATCAGATCATAAAGTTCTTCATTTTTTAAGATTGCACGTTCATTACCAGTAATACGGCGCGCACGAACAGTCTCAATTGCAAAATCTGAACATATAATCGAATCATTCATCCATTCTTCCAGCTGAACTTCTGTCATCCCCTTAGGCGACCTTACACCGATATAAAGTTTGTCTTGCAGATAATCTGGATGCATACGGAGGTAAAATAATCGCTCTTTCTGTTGGAATGAAAATGAAGCGAAACTAAGATCAATACTATTCAAGTACTGTTTCGCCATTGCTAGGACAGGCCCAAAACAGGCATTGATATCGTTGTGTTGATATGTCGGAAGAACAGGCGGAATTTGAGATAGACGAAGTGTCGCCAAATCACCCACGAGATCACACAACCTTATAAATAATTTATAAGGATGAATTGGATCACCATGGACGATTGTCTCTAATCCAGGTAATGCTGAAACGAGAGGTTTTAGGATTGCCGTCGTTTCCTGCAACATGGGAGTACCAATTTGGTTTTGCCATTTTTCACTTAGATAAGTGGCTTTTTCACGCATCTTTTGCACAACTTCGGCGACTGATTCCCACAAAAGAGTGTCTTTTTCTACAAAAAAACAAGGGTGCAAATAATCAGTTTTAACAAACGTTTCTTCTGAAAAGGTCATTTTAAGGATCGGAAACGAGTGACAACGAGCAGGGGGTTGATCTCCTGCGTGCAAAAATATTTTGGGAAATAGACGTGGAATTCTAATGAGATTGTCATCTACGTTTATGTCTTTTATTTCTTGACCTTCGACAGAATAATATCTTGGGAATTCACCAATAACAGGAGAACTGTCTTTCAGGTACTCTGGAATAGCTAAATGAATAGTTATTTCTTGTTTCGGCGTATCTGTCTTTAAAGATTTTATATCTATTTCTAATGGTGGAATATCTGCCATGTTGGCTGAATAATGAACAATCAAGCTATCAGGTAAAAGTGCTTCTAATTCTAAAATTCGAACAAGCCCGTCGGGCAAAACAATCGGATCTAATTTGAGAGCATAAACACCCCAGTGATAGTATGACGAAAGCATCAATTGGTGCGATAAAATCTGATGATGCCGCAAATCAGATTGCTGAAAATGCTGAGGAGAAAGCATCATGCCTTCATGCCATTGAACAGCCGGTGTTAAAGCCAACGAATATCCTTTTGTCATACGCTCACCGCCTTTTTAAGATCCACAAGTTGTGAATGTTTGCGCATGCTCTCACCTTTAGTAAAGAATTTATTAAATTTTTATTAATTATGATACGATTTCGGCGTCTCTGACAAGGGTAAGAGCGAATGGTTAACAGTTTTATTAAATTTTATTGGAAAAATTGCTCACGTACGTTCATTTAAGTTTAACAAAAGATACAAGTCTGCTATGCAAAATTCACAACTCTACTTGTTTTGAAATCTAATTTCGGCTAGATTGTGTCAAATGTTTCCGTAGATTGATCAAAAGCATGTCATTGCCTTTAACCCGACGCCAATTTAGTCTTGCCTCTATGGCTACACTCGGGTTATCGCTTGGTCATCTTTCAGGCTGCAAAGAAAAAAAGCTGAATGCGTTTCGAGTTGGTCTTTTAACCCCAAAAACAGGCCCAGATTCACAAGTAGGACTTGCTTGCGAAAGAGGCGCAAAACTTGCTGAAGAGCTCTTAAAAGAGATTTGCCCTTCTCTTGAAATTATTTACGCGGACACCGAATCCAGCGTTGATATTGGTAGAACAAAAGCAGAAAAACTTATAAGCGAAGGAGTCCATCTTTTAATAGGTGCTCATAATTCAGGTGTGACAGCAGCTATCGCTCAGGTTTGCGAACAGCGTCAAGTTCCATTCATTGTTAATATTGCAGCTGCTCCGAAGATAACGGAACAAGGATATAAATACGTTTTCCGTAATTTCCAAACAACAGACGATTTGACCAGGAATGGTTTAACGCTCATGAATGATTTGTTTGAAGAAACAGGTGTTAAACCAAAAACAGCAACGCTTCTTTGTATCAATGACACTTATGGACAGGCAATGTATAAATCTGTCGTCAGCTGGTTGCCAGAGCTTGCTTTACCTTTCAAGCTTACCGAGGTCATTTCTTATGATCCACGAACTCAGGATCTGTCGGCAGAAATTTCCAAAATAAAGGCCTCTCAGGCAGAATTGCTGATCCCTATTACACGCTTAAATGATGCTATGCTCATGATTAGAGAATGCGTCAAACAGCGTTATTCTCCAATGGGAATTATTAGTCCTGGAAGTCCTGGCATGTATGAAAAACAATTTTACAAGATAATGGGTGAGTATTCCGAGTATTGTATTACGAATACGGCTTGGTATAACCCTCAGTCTCCTTTGGCACAAAAAGCCCTTTCTATCTTTAAGAAAAAGTTTGCGAATGAACAGTTTGATTTGAATGTGGCGTTCACGGCTGAGGCTGTTTGGATTGCAGCAGACGCTTTTAAGAGAGCAGGAGCTTCAAATGCTCAAGTTCTTCAACGCGCTATTAAGGAAACAAATATTCAGGAACGAATTGTTTATGGTGGACCTATTGCATTCGATGAAAAAGGACAAGCGTTAAATATTGGGTCCGTTTCTTTGCAGAACAGAGGCGGTTCGCCAAAGATCATCCTACCAAAGCAACTTCAACAAGAACAACCTGTTTTCCCTTTCCCTGCATGGCAAATTCAGTAGCTTCTTATCTTTCTGTTGGTGTGAATGGTTTGTTCACAGGCTTGGTTTATGCATTAATGGCATTGGGGCTATCTGTTATTTTTGGGGTAACACGTGTCATTAATTTTGCTCATGGAGAAATGCTTGTTTTAGCAGCTTTTATTGCTATCTCCATACATCAATATTTTGGATTAGATCCCCTGATTCTGGCTCCTATTGTCAGTATTGTTATGTTTCCCCTTGGCTATTATTTGCAAAAGGGCATTATTAACAATCTCCTCAACCGTTCAACACACTCTCAGTTTTTGGCACTTGCGGCTATCGCAATCATTCTTTTGAACTTAGAGCAAATCGTGTTTGGCTCAGAAGCGCAAACCATCGTAATTTCATACAATCTTCAATCAACCGAAATTTGTGGGATTTTGATTGATACAGCTAGACTGTTGACGGGCAGCTTAGCTCTAGTCACAGCTCTTGGATTGTTTTGTTTTTTTTATTACACACCGCTTGGAAAAACTATTAGAGCCTGTGCGGATAATCTTCTGGGAGCGCAAGTCATTGGTCTGAATTATAAAAAGCTCTATGCAATCAGTTTTGGCATAGCAGCTGCTTGTCTTGGTATTGCTGGTTCATTCCTAGCTATCTTAATGGATGTGACACCTTATATCGCACCCCAACTTACTTTACTAGGTTTCATCATCGTGATTTTAGGTGGCTTAGGTAGTATGATGGGAGCACTTATAGGTGGTGTCTTGATTGGAATCGTGGAGGCCTATGCGGCTTTTTTCATGCAAGGTTCACTGAAGTCACTGTTTAGTTTTTTACTCCTGATTTTAGTTTTATTAGTTCGACCTCAAGGGCTTTTGAATAGAAAAAAATGATACGATTGTTGTGTATATTATTGGCTGTCTTTTTACTGTCTGGACCTTTCTGGCTAGACAGTTACATCATATCGATCTTAATTTTTACTTTTTATGCAGCCTACGTAGGGCAAACCTGGAATCTCTTGCTTGGTTTTAGCGGGCAACTGTCTTTAGGGCATGCTTTATATACGGGCCTTGGTGCTTATATTGTTGCTGGTTTATTTGTGAACTTAGGCATATCTCCTTGGTTAACAATATTATTTTCTTCTTGTATCTGCGGCATGTTAGGAGGCGCCATCGCTGGGCTCGGTTTTCGATTTGAAGTCAGTGGTGTCTATTTCACACTTCTAACGATTGCTTTTGCTGAATGTGCCCGTCTTATTTTCGAACATTGGCAATGGTTTGGAGGAACAGGCGGCCTCTTTATTCCCATCAACACAAATTCTTTTTGGTTATGGGATCTCAGGGGTGGATCAAACTTTTTCTATTATCTATTTCTGTTAATGGTTTCTGGGGCTTTTCTTATTTGTCACTTTTTCCTGAAAAGCCGAATTGGTTATTTAGCCTTGGCCGTCAAAGAAGATGAAATGGCTGCTTCTAGCTTGGGAATTAATGTCCTGCGTATAAAAGTTTTTGTGATGGGGCTATCTGCTGCGATGGCAGGTTTTGGGGGATCTATCTTTGCTTTTTATCAAAATAGTCTCTTTCCTGATCAAACTTTTTCAATGGCCAAATCCATAGAGCTCACGATGGGAAGCATTATCGGAGGTCTAGGAACGCTGATTGGTCCTGTTATTGGGTCGTTTTTGCTTATTCCACTCGGAGAATTATTAAGCCACATTTTCAATGACAATCTTCCGGGTATTAAACAATTATTTTATGGGACTACTATTTTAGCCATTGTGCTGTTTTTGCCAAAAGGCATTTGGCCCTCCATAAAAGCATTTATGATGAGGAAGAATTGATGATCACAAATCCTTCTTCTTTTCTTTTTGTTGAAAATATTAGCAAGAATTTCAAAGGGCTCGCTGCTTTGACGGATGTCAGTTTTCAAGCTGAAAAAGGAGAGGTCATCGGTATTATTGGACCGAATGGCGCTGGGAAAACGACTTTATTCCAAATTATCTCAGGTTTTACCAAACCTGATCAGGGGGAAATTTATTTTGAAGGCAATGTGATCAATGGCAAAAAACCACATGAAATTTCACTTTTGGGTATTGCTCGAACATTTCAAATCGTTAAACCTCTTCGCACTTTAAGTGTTCTTCAAAATGTAATGGTTGGCCCTCTTGCTCATTCTTTTTCATTTTCACAAGCTGAAGATCAAGCGCTTAGCATTTTAAAATTATTGGAGTTAAAAGATAAAAAAGATGTTCTGGCAGAGAATTTAACGCTCCCAGAAAAAAAACGATTAGAAGTAGCAAGAGCTCTTGCCACAAGTCCTAAGCTCTTGTTATTGGATGAAGTTATGGCCGGCCTTCGTCCCACAGAAGTAGATCGTATGATTTCTATCTTGCAGCAAATCAACGAGGAAACCGAAGTAACAATCTTAATGATCGAACATGCTATGCGTGCGGTAATGGCTTGTTGTTCGCGTTTAATCGTCTTGCATCACGGTGAGAAAATCGCAGAAGATACGCCAAAAAACATCACCAAACATCCCGCTGTTATTCGTTCTTATTTGGGGCAAGAACCATGTTAGTCCTTCGAAATATTTCTCTTTTTTATCATGATGTACAAGCCTTAGATGCTGTTAATTTAATAATCAAAGAAGGACAGTGGGTTGCAATCGTTGGCGCGAATGGAGCAGGAAAAACGTCTCTTGTTCGGACCATTGCTGGCATACATACTCCAAAAACAGGGCAAATCTTATTGAATGACCAAGATATTACAGGTAAAGAAAGCCATGAGATTTGTAAACTTGGAATTGGGCACATTGCTGAGGGCAGACAAATTTTCCCAACGTTAACCATTCAGGAAAATCTTGAGGTTAGTAGTTTTGCTGCTGGTTTTTCAAAAATAAAAACGAAGCAAAACCTCGAAGAGATATACGTTGAATTTCCTCATTTAAAAGAAAGACAGAAGCAATTGGCTGGCAGTCTTTCTGGAGGTGAACAACAGATGCTTGCCATTGGACGCTGTTTAATGGCCGAGCCCAAACTTATTTTGTGCGATGAACCATCACTTGGATTATCACCACTCAAAGTTGGCGAATTATTCCAGTTGCTGCGAAAACTTCACAAACGTGGAATCACGATATTGTTAGTGGAGCAAAATGTAGAAGCTTCTTTGCGATATGCGGATTACGGATATGTGTTGGAGCGAGGCCAAATTGTCCTAGAAGGTGTTGCCAAAGACCTGCTTGGTAACGAGGCTGTTAAGGCTGCATATTTGGGTGGATAACATCTAAAAGCTTCTTATCCTAGAGTCCCATCGCTTTTTTCATAAAGAATCGTTTCAAAGGTTTTATATTATTAACCGCTGCAAACCCAGCATTCCGTAAAATATGGAGTGCTGTTGATGAATTGCTAAAGAGCCGATTAATACCATCCGTCATTAAAAGAATCGAACGATGATCTAATTTACGTTTGTTTTGATACGCACTTAAAATTGTATGAGAGCCAATATCCAATCCTAAAGAGATTGCCTCTTGGATACAGTCAGCCAAAACAGCTGCATCGCGCCAACCCAAGTTAACACCCTGTCCTGCAATGGGATGAACAACGTGCGCTGCGTCACCGATCAAAACCAATCGATCATCGATCATTGAATCTACGGTTAAAGCTGACAGAGGATACATCCAACGACGACTACAAATTTTTACTTTGCCATAGAAAGGAAAAAGTTCCTGGAGTTCGTCTGCCAACTGCTCATCTGTTTTTTTTGTCCAATCGTGTTTTTTAGATTTGACCCAAACCAGACCAGACCGTGGATGTCCAGTTTCCGGACAATCAAACATTGGCAAAACAGCCAAAGGCCCCTCTTTAAAAAATATCTCCCACGCCGTTCCTTGATGTGGTTTTTCGTGTTGTATATGGGCAACCAAAGCAATCTGCGGATAGTCCCATGTTTTGGTTGCAATAGAGGACTGATTCCTGGTCGGTGAAAATCGTCCCTCGGCGCCAACTAATAATTTAGCTTCAATCACTCTTTTGTCTTGAAGGTTAATAACAACTTTTTCCTTAAGCTTTTTTGTGGATTCTATAGTGGCAGGGGAAACCCAATCGAGATAGGGATTATCAATATGTGATTGGATGGCTTTTCGAATCACCTTATTTTCAACAATGTACCCCATTGGGTTAGAGCCGACATCTTTATAGTCATAATCAACTGTCCAAGGGGAAGCATTCTCAAAAACACGAATTTCCCAAATGGGTTGAGCACAAGGCTCTATATCTTGCCAAATACCCAATTCATTGAAAATCTGCTGAGAGCCATAAGACACAGCTGTGGTTCGTCCATCATTTTCTGGCTTTATTTGTTGATCAAGAGGCTCTTTGTCAATGACTGTCACGGGGATTTTTTTTTGAGCCAAGCTAATGGCAAGGACAGCGCCAACCAAACCACCGCCAACGATAATAACTTCGGGCTTATGTTTCATGTGAGTCTTAATGTCTACGTATTTTCTTTTCATATAATAGAGCCTATCTTCCACGGTGTCATCCTCGGACTTGTTCCGAGGATCTTGGATCCAGTCAAGCCGGAGAAAAACTACAGCAAAACCATTAACCAAATAATTAAAATATTCTGTTAAAAACAATCAAATTTTAGAAATTTAAATTGACAATCGCACCGTCTCTATATGATCTAAATAGTTAAGTTGTTTAATTTAATGCTTAGTTATACCCATGAAAGTTATTAGAAAAACTCATCTTTTTGAATTTTCAAAACGTTATCCAGATTGCAGCGGTTTACTAAAAGCGTGGCACAATGAAGTCAAATTTCAAGAATGGAAAGATAGCGACGATCTTATAAAATCTTTTCCAGGTGTCATTTTACTCGACAAAGAAGAAGTGTTTTTTGAGCTGCTGCCAGAACGCTATTATTTATTAGCTTGCGTTAAATACCCCGCTCAAACACTTTCTATCAAAGGAGTTTTGCGCAAGCTTTTACCAACTCAGCTTTGGAAAGGGCATTTGCATTAGGTTTGTGTAAGTGGAATTTGACTTTGACTTTTTGATTGATCCCATTTTGGGACTTATGACAAGATTGATGCCAATGCTATATATAGTAGGATAGATGTAAAATGATAACAATCTCCGTCATCACGAGCCCCGTAAGGGGCGTGGTGATCCAGTGTGTTTTCTGGATTGCCACGTCGCTATCGCTCCTCGCAAAGACGGATGGACGTACTCATTTTACGTCGGCTTTGCTATAGGAGAAAATGATGGATATAAAACCTATTCGAAACGAGCAAGATTATGAAGCTTCTTTAAAGGAAGTGGAATCTCTGATGGATGCAAAAATGGGTACCCCAGAAGGAGACCGCCTGGACGTCTTATCAACATTGGTAGATGCGTATGAAAAAAAACATTTCTTTTTTGACCTTCCAAATCCTATAGAAGCGCTCAAATTTCGCATGGAACAACAAAATCTTAAACCAAAAGATTTGATCCCTTATATTGGACAAAGAAGCCATGTATATGAAGTTTTAAATTATAAAAGACCTCTTTCTCTTCGTATGGCGATTAATCTACATCATCATTTAAAAATACCTGCTCATATTTTTTTACAAGATCGTATTTGAAGGGTGAAAATTGCTAACATGCTGCGTGATGATCAGTCTTCTTGAGATTTCTACTCAATTTAGGCTAGTATAACTTACGAACTCACCCTATAAAAAATGCTAAAAAATCAAGTGTCCACTTTATTTCAAAAAAATCAAGCCAGAGCAACGGCAGCAAAAGAAGAATACACCGCGAAGGATATCGAGGTTTTAGAAGGTCTCGAGCCCGTTCGCAAACGCCCTGGAATGTATATTGGTGGTACTGATGAAAAGGCGCTCCATCATTTGGCAGCCGAAGTTCTCGATAACGCTATGGACGAGGTGGTTTCAGGCTTTGCCACAAAAATAGAAATTCGCCTTGAACCCAATAACATCCTAACAATCCGTGATAATGGACGAGGGATCCCTGTTGATCCGCATCCAAAATTTCCTCATTTATCAGCCCTGGAGGTTATCTTAACAACGCTCCACTCAGGCGGTAAATTCGATTCAAAAGTATACAGCACCTCGGGTGGGTTGCATGGCGTTGGTATTTCTGTTGTCAATGCATTGTCAGATTTATTAGAAGTTGAAATCAGCAGGCAAAAGCAATGTTGGCGGCAAACTTACAGTCGTGGTCACAGTCAAACTCCTTTGGTTATGGATGAACAGCCGACCCGTAAAAAGGGTACTTTTATGCGGTTTCATCCCGATCCTGAAATCTTTGAGGATGCCCAATTCAAGCCAGCAACTCTTTTTCAAATGGCACGGTCAAAAGCGTATTTGTTCAAGGGCGCTGAAATTGAATGGTGGTGTGATCCAAGCCTTATCAAAGATAGCCGCACTCCGCAGCAAGCAACATTACATTATCCTGGTGGGCTTTTAGATTATCTTGAGAGTTTGGTTGGAAAACAAACGAATGAAGAAGAAGGAGAGCCATCGCCTTTTGAATTCTTTGCAGGTGAAGCAACATTTCCAAGCCAACAGGGACGCGTGGAATGGGCGGTGACTTGGCCAATTTCAGCAGAACCCGATGAAGACTTTGAAGGTCAAATGACTTCCTTTTGCAACACAATCCCAACACCCTTAGGAGGCACACATGAATCCGGTCTTCGCCAAGCTTTAACGCGTGGTTTTAAAGATTACGGAGAACGTGTTAACAACAAGCGCATTTCTAATTTAACACCAGAAGACGTAAATGGTGGGGGCATTGCTGTCTTGTCCGCCTTTATTCAGCAGCCTCAATTTCAAGGACAAACCAAAGAAAAACTGGTTTCAACAAGCGCTACCAAGATGGTTGAAAATGCGATCAAAGACCACTTTGATCATTGGCTTTCAGATTACCCGCAACTTGCCAATCAAGTTTTAGAATATGTTCTAAACCGAGCAGATGCAAGACTCCGTAAACGACAATCTAAAGATGTAGCAAGAGCCAGTGCCACCAGGAAATTACGTCTGCCTGGAAAATTGACCGATTGCACGAATACCGATCCCAATCTATGCGAGATTTTCTTGGTTGAGGGAGATTCAGCAGGCGGTTCAGCCAAACAAGCGCGTAGTAGGGCGACGCAAGCTGTTTTGCCATTAAAAGGTAAAATCTTAAACGTCGCAACGGCTTCCATAGATAAGATGAGGGGCAATCAAGAAGTTGCTGATCTTATTCTGGCATTGGGATGTGGGTCAGGCAGAGATTGCAATCCAGCCAAACTTCGTTATTCCCGTGTGATTATCATGACGGATGCTGACGTTGATGGAGCCCATATCGCATCGCTTTTGCTAACATTATTTTTCCAAGAAATGCGGCCCTTGATTGAAAAAGGGCATATCTATTTGGCGCAACCACCTTTGTATCGCTTAACCTATAATCAGCAAACCTTGTATGCCCGCGATGATGCTGAGAAAGATAAGCTGATGAAAACGGCTTTTGGGAAAGCCACCAAAGTTGATATCAGCCGCTTTAAAGGTTTGGGAGAAATGCCGGTTGAACAATTGCGCAATACGACTATGGATCCGACAAAGCGGACATTACTAAGGGTTGCTCTTAACTTAAATCAAGAAGAAAACCCAGCGGAGTTTGTAAACAGACTGATGGGCAAAAACCCCGAAGCGCGTTTCCAATTCATCCAAGAAAACGCCAAGTTTGCACGAGATGTGGATGTTTAAGTAGTCTCAAAATTTGATGAGAATCTCTACATCACTTCAGGCATGTGAGGCGAGCTAAGACCCGTCCTCTTTTTCTCTCCGGGCTTTATACTCCGCATACGTTTCATTATTCCATGTGATCATGTTTTCTTTATTTTTCTGTATGTTCGGAAATGAAAAATCTATAACGTCAAACACATCTACAACTTCTGGTGCTAAACTTTCACCATCCCACCAAGCTCTATTTAAAAATTGTTGGAATCTATTGACTGCAACTTCTTTAACCTCTGGAAATGTCTCTTGGATAATTGAATGTTGTAGAAATTGTAAAAGTTGGATCCTTGCTTTTTCCAAATCTTTGCCGCGCAAACTTTGGTAGGCTGCCTGATAATCAAATCCACGAAGAACAACAAGAGCTTCAGCTTCGCTTTCATAATCGTCAGCGCGTCCTAAGTTAGATTGCAAATAATCAAAAATGGTTTTTAGAATGGGATTGTATGAGACAGGATTTTTGGCTGCCATTGGCATAAAAACCATCAAACCAAATTGTATCGCTTTTTCTGCTTCGCTTTGAGAAGCGTTTGTATGCTGAAATACAAACGTCATGAGATCGGTTATAAGAGCGTCTGGGATCGTAAACGTAGTCGGTTCCGAACCAAGCACTTGAGCAAAGAAATCTCTCGCACTGTCCAACATCAAAGGCGTTTTTCCAATCATGCTTAAGTGGTCTTGCAATCGCGCTTTAAAACCTAGCAGATCAAATTTTATTGTTTTGGGCGTTTCTAAAGTTTTCAGATCAATCTTTCTTTTTAAGGCAGCAAAAACCTTTTGAATCGTCTCAATTTTCTTTTCTGGTGAAAAGGATACCCAGGGCCTATCATCTTTACCATTATTAAATTTTTTAACTAACTCAGAAACCTTTGAATCTATTCTCTCATACTTTTCTAAACCTGCTTCAATTAACTTTCGTTCCTCATGAGCTTTGAAAGCAGTTGCAACTAATACGTCTTCATCTACGATTGCTGGCTCTGCGTTGACTGACAGAAGGGCTATCCATCCAATGGCAGTGCGCGCAGACAGAGAGAAAACCTCTTCATCCTTTGGAATAAAACTATTAAATTCACCAGACAATTTTCCATAAGGCAAGTGTAAAGCCATGCTTCTATGAGTTCTATAGCCATCAAGCGCAAGACGTAGAGAATCTGGGTTTCTTGCGCGATCATCTTCGACAGGATCGGCTGCATCATTATAATCTCTAAACAAATTCACAGCCGAAAACGCCGTTGATTTTGTGATTACCGTCACGATGTTAACGTGTCGTTGAATAGCCTCATCAGTAGTCGACGTTAAGTATGCCCAATAGCCACTCGTTTTATCAACAAAACGATTCCTCTTTTCTGGATCCAATATCAATAACCATGGTGCTACGACTTCGCCCACTTTCTGGGCCCCTGCTTTCATGATTGCTTTTTCTTGATCAGATGCTTTTTTCTTTACATTAATTCCACCGCAATGAGCACCTCTCAAGGCAGCCTGAAGCATACGGGAGTACACTGGTGCTGCACTTTGTCCTGTTGCCGTTTCAATGACAAGCTTTCTCAAGTATTGAACATAAAGAACACTTTTGGCGATCCCCTGAGTTTTAGGGTCCCTTACCATTTCGACAACCATCTTTTCTTCGTCTGTTGCCGGTTCTTTTTGCGTCCAATCTTCCTTTAGAAGGCCTTTGAACCCTTGGTAAGAGTTTTTCATGTCCGCAACAGGGTATGACTCAAAAACATCCAATGCAAACAAAGAATTTAAAGAGAGTGTAAAAAATATTAAGAAAGAAAAGAATTTCATGAACGCCCTACAGAAAAAAATGTAACCAATATCTTATTTTAGAATATACACCCACACTACCCCTCACTTAAGTGAAGAGTGTGGAAATTATTGCTATGTTTATGGTACAAAAAAGTATTTACAAAAGATTAATTTGCAGCAATTCCCTTAATTTAATGGCATTAGGGCACTACTGAGCGAGATAAGTTTCTATACGTCCCACAAGTCTTGCAATATCATCTATCTTGGATGGAATGAAGAACTGAGCAGTTTTTCCATTAACCTCTAATCCCCTTAAGTCTGATTCACTAAGAGGAGGTGGAGTCAAAACTGCCATAGCCGATGCATCTACACGCCCACCCGGAAGTGTAGATTGAGGTCCCTCTAACAAAAGCCGTTCCGCATACGCGCCCTCTGCAATCATTTTAGCTTGCTCTGCGTAAGCTGCTATATCCTCTATCAACATGTTGATATATTTTACGCCTTCTTGGAATGGTATAAGATTAGGGTTTGTAGGGCTTCTCCATCCTGAATCTATAACAGCAAACACTCCTTCATACCTTCTAAATGGTTCGGAAAGTGCACGAATTTGAACCGTATGGTCCGTGGTATGCCTTGGGCCTGCATAACCAACATGTAAATTATCAACAGAACGTAGAAATTCTCTCATTTTATCGAGACGCGTTGCTAGCTTATGATCCATCAAAGCTCTTAATGTTCTTTCAACCTGAACAAACATGTCACGAATATCAGTTATATCAACTCTTTCTAAAGCAACATGAGTTGTCCGCGTCGTGTCATGATCATCCCCTGATATATCCTGGAATCTTAGATCGGGGGTTGGTCCTCGTCGACGACTCGCATAAACACCAAAATCCAGGACTACATCGTTTAAGACTTCTAAAACAACAGAAACATCTCTATCAAGTGATCCTCTCAAAGCATCTCCATGACCTTTTACTTTCATGATAAGCGCAGGAAAAAGACTTGCTGCCACACCGATTGGTGACCCGTCTAGATTCAGTTTTCTAACAGCTTTTGCTAACGAGACTAATTGCTTCGCTGTTTCGCCCGTTACAAAATCATTTAATCCAGCTAAAAGATTTCGATAATAAGCATGAGCCTCGAAGAAAATCATATCACATGTCCCCTCAGCATGCGTCCTTGAGTCGGCAATAACGCCTTGCATGGCCCTATTTTCTTCTGGGATAGTTCCATCATCTCTGACATTGCCTGCAAACAATGTTGCGTCCATCCATCTTTGCTGTCTTGCCTGAGCCTCTGCGTCGTCGCCCTGCTGATCTCTTGTCGCAACATCTAGGCGCGCACCTCCAACTGCCATGGCTGCTCCGCTCCAACCTCTCCCGTCTTCATCTCTTTGTGCTCCCCTTCTAGTAAGAACAACTTGATGCTCTGGAAAAACTCCACGTGGGGCAACTGTCGCCGTCGCCAAAGGTTGTCCTCCCGATGGATCATGCGCGTCCACATCTCCTCCCGCTGAAAGAGAAGAAGCATGTGATAAATTCATTCCTGCCAAATACAGGGCAGAGAGCGACAATGCGATTGGTTTTACGTATTTTTTCATTTTAATTTTCCTTTGTTTTGTTCGTACTTTTAAAATCCATTTTTCTTAGATCCTCGGAACAAGTCCGAGGATGACAGCATTGAGTTGTGAGAGCAGCAGCACTTATATTGTCATCCTCGGACTTGTTCCGAGGATCTAAAACTTAACCGCTCACGTTCACTTAGAGAACCCACCCAGGGTTCCCTCTTTTATTTCTTGAATCTCTCTCAAAATTCTAGGGTCAACAGCATCATCACCAAAAGTTCCAAGATGGTCGTACAATTCGCCAAAAGTAAATCTCTTCTTTTGACCTGCAAAATCCTTCAGCAACCCCAACTGCGATGGCGTCGGACACCAATAGAAAAACCGCTTTTCTTTTGCTCCCAAAACACGTGCGACAAAAGAATAGGATTTTTCACCAAATTCATTCTCGATGACCACAGGATTTACAGAACCATCATTGGGCCCTCTTTCTGTTGGTTTCACCTCAGAAACTCTTGATCCCATATATGCTCCCAGCCCAGCAATGGCTGATGGCAAAACGCCACTTGATGCTTTTGGCGCATCAACAGTCCAATCGATCGTTACGTTTTGTTCTGCCTTACCTGTGTGTTTAACAGCAACTCTTGTTTGCCCTGCTCCCTGAGCTGTGGTTGGATCTCCCGCTTTGACCTCCATGTACTGAGGGCGAAGAACTGGATCATCACCAACCTCTGGTTCCATAATAACCACATAACGACCAGGCGCTACTTCAGCTGTAATTGAAAACACTTGATGGACAGCTTGCATTGGAACTTTATGAGAACCCAAAATCATAACATCAGGGTATCGCCCATAATCGACAGCAGCATGAAGTCCGCTAACTTTAATGCCAGACGTACCATAGATCGATTGAGCTCTGCCGTTATAAGTCAAAGCAGAAATCACGACATCTTTTGGAGCGACTAAAGCCGCATCATCCCGTGGTAAAAACCGATCAGCATAGCCTTTGATTTTGGCAAGAGCGGCTTGTTTGTCACCCATACCATCGAAACACCATGACCATGTGAGCTCTTCTTCGAAACGAGAATAACCAGCACCCACCAACATTAATAAAGTTGACATTTGTGCATGCCGTTTGATATTAGGAAAGCCTCCTCTGGAGAGGTGTTTAAAATGTCCAACATCGTCTGATGATGCTATGCCAGCAACACCCATCGAACGACCCATATTCAATAATTCACGGGCCATAACATCTTTTTCTGCTTCTGTGGCAGCTTTTTTTCTAAAACCTAAACCACCTGTAATAATACGAAGCATACCTGTCTGTTGTTCGGTCGTCATAAAAATAGCCCCAGGCAGTGAAGCATTCAAAATACCTCTTCTTGAGGTTCCCATGGTCTCGAAAATCCCTAAAACTGTAATTTTATCTCTGCCCGTATGAGATTTATATTCTCTATTCCATTTTCCTCGAGAGTTTTGAGGATCAGAAAAAAAGTCCATATCGGTCATTGAAACCATATGGGGGCGAGTCACAAGGGTTGCAAAACTATCAGTTGGCTTCGCAGGCCCCCGCGGATTCGCAAGCATCGCTCTAAAATCATCCGTCACGCCTTCGTGAGAAAACTTTGGAACAGCATTGGCAGCTGTCAAAAACAAAACTGTGAAAACGAAAAAATAGCGGACAAATCGGACCATAGACAAAATACTCTTGTGAAGTTATTGCTCTGTTTATAGTACAAAAAAAGTATTTACAAAAGATTAATTTGACATATTCCTCGAACGTACTCCAACGATGACATTGCTGAAAAAAGAAAATAAGAACATTAGACAAAACCCGAAATAATTCAGTACTCTTGTTAATAGTTATCCTTTGTCAAAAAACTTGAGGAACATATGAACCACGACAGCAATACCTGGTACGGAACAACAATCGTTTGCATACGCAAAGGAAATCAAGTTGTCATCGGTGGTGATGGGCAAGTCACTCTTGGAACTCAAATCATTAAATCTCAAGCTCGAAAAGTCAGACGTTTATCCAATGACAGTGTTATTGTTGGTTTTGCAGGCGCAACAGCAGATGCATTCGCGCTGTTTGAGCGATTAGAAGCAAAATTGGAAAAGTATCCAGCACAACTAACGCGTGCGTGTGTTGAAATGGCAAAAGATTGGCGCACCGATAAATATCTCAGGCGTTTAGAAGCCGTGTTGGCAGTTGCCGATAAAAGCGTTTCTTTGACCTTAACCGGTAATGGTGATGTTCTGGAACCTGAAGATGGGATCATCGCTATTGGTTCTGGCGGAGGATATGCATTGGCAGCAGCACGTGCTTTTGTTCAGGTCAGCGACTTTGATGCTGAAACTATTGCCAGAAAATCCTTGGAAATTGCGGCTGATATCTGTATTTATACGAACAAAAATATCATCCTTGAAAGTATTTCCCTATAATTCTTACCCTAATGAACTGAGGTCTCTATGACATCCTTAACGCCACGCCAAATTGTTGCTGAACTTGATCGCTATATCGTTGGGCAATTGGATGCTAAACGTGCTGTGGCTGTTGCTCTTCGAAATCGTTGGCGACGCATGCAATTGAATGCTGAGCTTCAAGAAGAAGTGCTTCCTAAGAATATTCTCATGATTGGGCCAACTGGTGTTGGTAAAACCGAAATTGCGCGTCGTCTTGCAAAACTCGCTCAAGCTCCTTTCATTAAAGTCGAGGCTACCAAATTTACAGAAATTGGTTATGTAGGTCGTGACGTTGAGCAAATCATCAGAGATTTGGTTGAAATTTCGATCAATTTAACACGGGATCGTTTGCGTGATGAGGTTGTATCAAAAGCGACCATTCACGCAGAAGAGCGAATTTTAGATGCGCTTGTGGGGGAATCAGCCAGTCCTGAAACCCGTCAAAAGTTTCGCACGCTTCTTCATAACGGTGAGTTAGATGAGAAAGAAATTGAAATCCAAGTAGCGGATACAGGCGGTGGTCTGTCTATGCCAACAATCGATGTTCCTGGAATGCCAGGAGCGCAGATGGGCATGCTCAATTTAGGAGATGTTTTTGGAAAAGCCTTGGGTGGCAATCGTACAAAAACAAGAAAGATGGCCGTTAAGGAAGCATTAGACGTTTTGATTGCTGAAGAAAGCGATAAACTGTTAGACCATGAAAAAGTCGTTAAAGAAGCTATAGATACCGTTCAACAAAAAGGGATTGTCTTTATTGATGAGATTGACAAAATCTGCGCGCGTTCTGATCACCATGGTGCGGACGTCAGCCGAGAGGGCGTTCAACGCGATCTTTTGCCCCTAATTGAGGGTACCAACGTTGCCACAAAGTATGGCACCGTCAAAACGGATCATATCCTTTTTATAACCTCTGGGGCGTTTCATTTAGCAAAACCGGCCGATCTTTTGCCAGAATTGCAAGGTCGTTTACCGATTCGAGTTGAGCTTAAGGCTTTAACCAAAGATGATTTTGTTCGTATTTTAACTGAACCAGAAGCAAACCTTATATACCAGTCAATAGCATTGATGGGAACCGAAGGGTTAACGCTCACTTTTACGACTGATGCCATCAATGAAATTGCCGTTTTGGCCGCAGACATTAACCAAAATGTGGAAAATATAGGGGCGCGCAGGCTTCATACTATTTTAGAAAAGCTATTAGAAGAAATCAGCTTTGATGCGAGTGATATGCCTAATAAAACTTTGGAAATCACCGTTGATCTTGTGCGGGAACGCGTCACTCCGCTTGCGAAGAATCAAGATTTATCTAAGTTTATATTGTAGCTTTGTGTAGTCCACAGCGTTAAGAAATGAATTTGTCTAGATCCTCGGAACAAGTCCGAGGATGACAATATCACTCCAAATAATTTCCTGAATCTTTTCAGGGGGCAGGGACGCATCAATAATTTTGCATCGCGTTGAGTTTGCTTCAGCAATTTTTAAAAACCCCTGACGAGCCCGTTCATGAAAATCCAGGCTCAAGGATTCAAATCGACCTTCAATGGCCGCATGACCGGTCTTTTCCAGTCTTCTGTTGGACCGTTCTAAGCCAATTTTTGGATCAAGATCAAAGATATAAGTTCTTTTTGGTTTTTGTGAGCCCACCGTATTTTTGTAAAGCGTGTCTAAAAATCCAAGATCAAGCCCGCGTCCATACCCCTGATAGGCAGTGCTGGAATCGGCAAAACGATCACAGATAACCCATTTTCCGTCTTTTAAAGCTGGTTGGATTAAATTTTGCCAATGATCAGCTCTGGCTGCGTACAACAATAAAACTTCGCTCATCGGTGTCCAACGGTCAGCCGCACCTGTCACCAAAAGAGTGCGAATAAGTTCTGCTCCTGGACTGCCGCCTGGTTCACGGGTTAAGACTACGTTTTCATTGTTTTGAATCAAACGGTCGGCTAAAAGTTTGGACTGGGTGCTTTTCCCCGTTCCTTCTCCACCTTCAAATGTGACAAAAAAACTCACGCTGTTATACAGCCATTCTTTGAGCAATAATCGCTTTTCTCGCTAAAGTATCAGCGCGCTCATTTCCAGGATTTCCACTGTGTCCTAGAACCCATTTCCATTCAATGGTGTGCACTTGCGTTAGTTCATCTAACCGTTCCCATAAGTCTCTATTTTTGACGGGTTTTTTATCGGCTGTCACCCAACCGTTTTTCTTCCAGCCTTTTACCCATAAGGTAATGCCATTCTTTAAGTATTGGCTATCGGTTATGAGAATAATTGGATTGGTGGTTGGAATGTAAGCAATGCTACTAACGGCAGCTTGCATTTCCATGCGGTTGTTTGTTGTTTGAATATGCCCACCTGAAATTTCAAATTCATGGTTTTCATAACGAAAGAACGCACCCCAACCGCCTGGTCCAGGATTGCCGCTGCAAGCTCCATCTGTAAAAATTTCAACTTCTGCCTGCGGCGGAAGAAGCTTTAAGAATTCTTCAATTTTTTGTGACATGTAATTAACATCTTTCTAAGCTTTTTATAAAGGGTATCTTAGTTACGCCGCTTCCATCAACATTTTAGGCACATGGAAGATAATATTTTCTTCAATGACAGATTTTTCTTCAACAGTGACATCAAAATGGTTGCGGCAAGCTTCTATAACTTCATCTACTAAAACTTCCGGAGCAGACGCACCTGCCGTAATACCCAACTGCTGAACACCAGACAACCAGTCCCAATCCAAATCTTTTGCGCGTTGAAACATGCGAGCCTTTGCACATCCATATTGCTTGGCAACTTCTACCAAACGCATTGAATTAGATGAATTAGGAGCGCCAATGACAATCAGTGCATCTACTGAGCTTGCAATTGTTTTGACGGCTAATTGACGGTTAGTTGTTGCATAACAAATGTCTTCTTTTCGAGGACCTAATATATGAGGAAATCTGGTTTTCAAGGCTTGGATGATCTCTTTTGCTTCATCAACAGACAGTGTCGTTTGTGTCGCATACGCAAGTTCTTCCATCGAAAGATCAGGCAACGTTGCAACTTCTTCAACTGACTGAACCAAAATAACGCTTCCCTCTGGAACTTGACCCATGGTGCCAATGACTTCTGGATGGTCCAAGTGTCCAATCAGAATGATTTTACGGCCTTCACTTTGATGATGTTCGACTTCTCTATGAACTTTGCTAACCAAGGGACATGTCGCATCTATATAAATCATTTGACGCGCTTTTGCTGCATTTGGCACAGATTTTGGAACGCCATGAGCTGAAAAAATGACAGGTCTGTCATTTGGAACTTCATCTAATTCATCAACAAAGATCGCCCCTTTTGCAATCAAGTTTTCTACGACAAAACGGTTATGAACTATTTCATGGCGGACATAAACCGGAGCTCCAAATTTCAAAATGGCTTTCTCAACAATTTGTATGGCACGGTCCACGCCAGCACAAAAACCTCTGGGACTTGCAAGGATAATTTTGAGAGCAGGTTTCATTCGGTATCCGACTGATTGCGGAAAATACAGTATATAAAGGAGTAGTCTCTTGCTGCCCAAAATTCAAGAAAAGATTTTTTCACTCTAATAGATATCAGGGTTTTCTATCATCAAAAAACAAGAAAGCATAAGCTGATTTTTATCAAGATGGGTTGCCTTAGCGTCCGCCAGAAACTTGCTTAGTTTCTCATATACTTTCACCCAATGAGCTTGATCTGATGTTGCGTTTAAAGCGGTTTGGTAAACATATTGCTCAATTAACCACAAAAAACATTTGTACTGGTCAGGGTTTTTGGAAACCTCGTCTGCAAATTTTTGCACTGTCGACAGCTGACCAACTTTGGCTTGTTCCGCGGCCGTTTCTATTTTTTTTAAAAATGCCACCCCGCCAACAGAAATCAGAGAGCGATAAAATCCTAAACTTCCTCGCACATAGGGCAAAAGCTCTTCTTCAACGCTTTGCTCTTCAAGGTTTGCAAAATCTTCCAAGGTTAACGGTTTACAATGCAGCTTTTGGCAACGCGACCTAATTGTTGGTAAAACCTGACCTAAAGAATGACACACCAATAAGATGAGAGTTTTTAAAGGGGGTTCCTCTAAAATCTTTAAAAGAGCATTGGAAGCCGAGCGACTTAGTTCATCAACCGCATCAATAATCACAATCCGCCAACCGGGAATGGCTGGAGATTGATGAAGAAAATCAAGAACTTTACGGGCTTCACTGACTGAAATTTCTTTGGCTTCTTCTCCGTCCTCATTGATTGATTTCTCAACTGTTAAAAGATTGGGATAGGAACCAACGGCTATTTGACGAGAAACAAGCGAGGCTGAAAGCCCCTCTGAATTTTTTGGATTATTCGATAAAACTTCGCGCGCAAATTGATAAGCAAGTGTCGCTTTGCCGATGCCACGTTGCCCAACAAGGAGCCAACAGGGAGCAAGAGTATCTTGAACATATAAGCTTCGCAAAGCATCTAAGACATCCTGGTTCCCGAGAACTTTTTCAGTTTTTCGTGGATGAAAAGGTGACAGGTTCATTATTTTTTCCAAAAAAGTGGGTTTTTTTACTATTTTTTAAACTATTCACCACATATAATTAATAGTGTTAAATAAGTCCGTTGCACTGAATGCTAAATCCAGACTTCACTTGCCCGCGGCACGATAATGTTATTAAGGAGCTTTTATGAATAAGAAATTATACGTCAGCAATCTAGCCTTTACAATGGATGATGATTCATTGCAGAGCATTTTTGCTGAGGTTGGGTCGGTTGTTTCCGCGAAAGTTATTACTGATCATAGGTCTGGCCGCAGCAAGGGATTTGGTTTTGTGGAAATGTCCACAGACGAAGAAGCACAAGCTGCTGTAAGTAAGTTGAACGGAAATGAGATTATGGGGCGCACTATTAGCGTTGCAGAAGCACGCCCTCAAGAAGAGCGTGAACCTCGCAGTGGAGGCGGTGGTTTCCGCAGCGGCCCTCCACGAGGCGGCAGTGGTGGCGGAGGCGGTCAAGATCGTTTTTCACGCGATCGTCGTTCTTCATACTAATCAATTTGTTATCTACAAGAACGCTGAGGGTAAAATCTCAGCGTTTTTTATTTGTTTGAATATACAATTTAGGTCTCTTGCATCACTCTACGCTGTCATCCTCGGACTTGTTCCGAGGATCTAGAGATTCTCGCAATAAATGCGAGAATGACACCATGAAAAAAATTAAGTTATGCAAGAAGCCCATTGAGAGGATGATCTTAAATGCCTGAGTCTCTTGTTTTAATGCATCTAATGGCTGCTAAACTTTGTCATGACCTAGCAACTCCTCTGGGGGCTTTGGGGCTAGGACTTGAGATGGCTTTAGAAGGTGTGGATGAGAAAACAATTGATAAAGACACACAAGAGCTTCTTCTTAATAGCAGCAATACAGCCAAACTAAGATTAAAATCCTACCGGGCTCTTCTTAGCATTGGCGCAGAATCGCCCACTTTCCAAGATACGCAAGAAGCTCTCAATCTTATGTGCCATGAACAAAAAGTAAGATTAAATTGGCATATAAATTCAAGCCTTATTCCTAACGGGCTATTTTGCAGGATTTTATTGGGTCTTGGGTATATTACGACTGAATCTCTCATCCGAGGGGGCATTATATCCCTACACCTAAAACCTGTCGCTGAAGATAATATCAACATAGCTATTATTGCTGAAGGCCCTATGGTTCAGTTGCGACCAGGCTACATGGAAACGCTGACAACAGATCAGCCTCTTCTTCACCAGACATCACGTACCGTTTTGCCCTTTTATGTAAAGCTTTTGACGAATCAATATCATAAGAACATTACTTGTCATGTCAGCGACAGAAATAGAATGGAATTAAGCGCAAGTTAATGCGTCCAAGAAGCGCCCATCAAATCAAAAACGCCACCCGTTCCGCTTGGTACTTTTCCTGAAGCCAAAAGATCAATCATATCAACTACCTCTTGCACCTTTACAGCTTGACCTGTTGGCATTGAATCCAGGCATTGAGTTCTAACATCCTCTCTCAATCCTTGGAACATTTTTCCTTCGACGGGGCCAGGAGCAACCACATAAACGGATATCCCCTCTTTCGCATTCTCTTTGGCAGCATTTTGAGAATACCTGGTCAATGCCGCTTTTGAATCAGAGTAAGTGTAATACCCCTTTGGCAATCCTCTATAAGCTGCACGACTGCCGATGTTAACAATAATGCCTGGGATTTTCTTTCCCTTGAAATGCTCAATGACGTGATCACAAATGAGACGAGGAGAAAGATAATTGATATTCATTGTATTTTGAATTTGTTCAAACGATGTATCTTCCTCTTCAATTCCGGCTGAATTAATAACAACATCAATCTGATCTTTGATTTTTAGAATAGCGTCCCACAAAGTGTTTATGGTTTCAGGCTTGCTTAAATCAGCGGTAACCAGAGCAACATGATTCGGATGTTCTGTTTGGAGTTTTTCAAGTGCCTCTTTGTTATTGGCATAATGACAAATTACAAAGTCACCCTTTCTAATAAAATTTTTGACTAAAGCAATGCCAATGTCACCGCTGGCACCAGCAATGAAAATGACTTTCGTTTTTTTAGGCATGCTTCTTAAAATCCTTAAATATATTTTTGTTGTAATAAGAAACCCATACATTAAACTGACATACAAATTATTGCGATTTCGTTAAAAAACAAATAATCTGCTTTATGCCAGCAATATTAGAAAATACATTTCAAGAGTGGTTGCTTTATCTTAAGGCTGGGAGAGCGCTGTCTCCGCATACGTTGGATGCGTATCGAACTGATTTGCTGCAATTTTTCACCTTTCAGAGAACCTATTTAGGGCAAGAAATAACTCTAAAAACTTTAATTGATTTAAAGAGAACAGATATCAGAGCTTGGCTCGCCGATCGTCATCTCAAAAAATATAACATGCGCTCAACAGCAAGAAGTTTGTCTTCGATTAAGAATTTCTTTCGTTATTTACAAAAACAAAAAGTCATCGAAGATCATCTTATTCTTGACATTAGCCCGCCTAAGCGCAGCAAAACTCTGCCGCGACCTTTGTCTGTTGATCAAGCGCTCGATTTCATTGAAAACATCAGTCAAATATCAGATTTGAAATGGGTTGGTGAAAGAGACAAAGCTCTCTTTATGCTTATCTATAGCGCGGGTCTTCGTATTAGTGAAGCTTTGTCTCTTGATGTCGACATGATGAAAAGTCAGGATTTTTTAGTTATTCATGGGAAAAGAAATAAGTTTAGAAAAGTTCCTTTTTTGGAAAATGTCAAAAAGAAAATTGAACTTTATCTTCAATGCGTTCCTTTTCCAATGCAGCCTGATTCTCCCTTATTTGTTGGTGTTCAGGGAAAGCGGTTAAGGCGATCTATTGCCGAGGCCCAAATGCGACAATACAGACATCTGGTTCAATTACCTGATTCCGCAACGCCTCATGCTTTGCGTCACAGTTGCGCGAGTCATTTAATGGCAGCAACAGGAAATTTGCGGTCAATTCAAGAATTGCTTGGTCATGCCTCGCTTTCGACAACGCAAATCTATACAGAAATTGATAAAGATTATTTGATGAATGCGTATCAAGAGGCTCACCCACGAGCACGGAATAAAAGCTGAATGAGATGAAAAAACTTCTTAAAAAATTTATCTCTTCCAAAATGGGGCAAGAAACGTTGGCATTCTTGTGTGCCTCGTACATTCGGTTTGTTTATTTTACCAGCCGTTGGCAATATGTTCGAAAAGACATTATTGATGATTATGTGAAAGACAAAAAACCATTCATTATTTGTTTTTGGCACGGAAGGCTGGCGATGTTAGCATGCGCATGGCAGTGGAAAGAACCTTTCCAAGTTCTGCTTTCAGAACATCGTGATGGCCGGTTCATTGCCAATGTTTCAAAACGGTTTCATATTGATGCTGTTCATGGGTCAACCACACGTGGAGGTGCTAAGGCTACTTTGGAATTGGTCAAATCCGTTCGAGCGGGAGTTACGATTAGCATTTCCCCGGATGGTCCAAAAGGCCCTGCTTACAAGGTTTCACCTGGAATTATAACCTTAGCCAGACTTGTGCAGGCTGACATTATACCGGTGAGCTATTCAACGTCACGCTCAAAAATTCTTAGAACATGGGACCGATTTTTGTTTCCTCTACCTTTTGGTAAAGGCGCTTTTGTTGTGGGAGATCCTATTGCTTATCCAAAAGAAAAGACCGATGAGGAAGGCTGCCAGAAAGCTGTTGAAGATTCCTTAAATGGTATAACGGAAGAAGTGGATCTGTTGGTGGGTTGTAAAACCAAGGAGCATTGACAATCAAGTTGCCTTTTGTTTAATTAGGACCAATTTTAGAGAATTTTTTCTCAAACCCTCATATCGGAGGTTTCAAAATGCGCTTACTTTCTAGCTCTCTCTCAGCTGTTCATTTAATTCCTTTAAGTGTCTTTGTATTCGACACGGCATCTGCTTCGACAGCTCTTGATGACAAAGCCAGTCAACCCAAGCCTAAGCTGGCAACTCAAACACCTCAAAAAATAAAATATTTTGAAATTGGCAATCTTGAAATTATGAAAATGATTTGTACCTTCCGAAGTTCTGTGTCTGAAACAGCAACGGATCAAGAGATTATAGAGGCTGTCTTGTGCGAGATTGAAAAAATAAAGCAAGATTTTCCTGGTGGTCGTTTGACTTTTTTTGCAGCAGATGCTGAAAGACATATAAAAGATGCTAAAAATAAAAGAACTTTTAAACGTCATTTAAGCGAAAGCTTTAAAAGTTTTCCAAAGTCTTTCATTCTTGACCTAAAGGCTTTTGAATGTGAAGCTGAGGAGGAAATTCTGACTCAGTTAATAGCTCCTGAATCTACTGAAAAAGAAAACAGAAACTTTTCTTTCGGGCGAAAAGAAATTCAAAAAATGCCTACTAACATTGTTAACGATAAAGCTCAAAGAGAACAAAGCAAAAAACCGACTGAAGAATTAAAAGAGACCCCCACATCAAAAACGCCTGGACGCTTTATTTTGTCAGGTCAATGCCAGGTTTTATCTGCTCATCATTTTGGGAAAGAAACACGTAGAAACAAAATGAAATCAACAGGGGCAGTTCTTTTTTCAAGTGATACTGATGGAGGAAGCGGTCTTTTAGATGACCAATCTCACGGGAAATTCACCAGCTCCATCTCTCCCTATTTTCTTTCTTATAACCAGCGCCCTGATTTTAAAGCAGAAAAACCCAACCCAAAACCAGAAACACTTATTACGAGAAGTTGGGTGACAGCCTGCCGGCTATGGGAATATTACCCTCAATTATGCTTGATGGCAGTGACGGGGTTGTTAAGTACTTTAAATACGGTGTTATCTAGGCGTTCTTATTCCAGAAAAAGAATATCTTATAGTTTAAGAACACATAAAATGAAAACATTGAGCATAACTCCAGACTACCTTGTATCTTTAAAACAACCTCAATATCTATAAGCTTGGGTAGCGAGGGGAGAAAGGTGAATCTGTGTAATCCCATCTAGGATAGATGATATTGCAAGACTTGTGGGACGTATAGAAACTTATCTTGGTCAATAGCGGCACTTGTCATTGCAAACCCCCCACACTGCCAGTCTCTTTTTTTTATTAACTCCTCCTTAAGAATTACCTCTTAATCTGATCCTTACAATCAGAGGGAAAATGAAAAAAGGGAGCGTTTATGAAGAAGTTGCATGCAGCAATAACAGCCGTTGTTTTCACCACAATTTTAGCCAATTTTCCGAATTCAGATGCCATGGCCATGGAAACATTGCCCGACACTGGGATTGCAAAATTAATTGAAAACGCAGGCCATGCTCTGGCGGAAAAAATGCGCGAAAAAACGTCTCATGCGACGACACATACTAAAAACTCATCGACAGCGGGTATGGTCGAAACTCCTTCTTCAACGAACCAAGTTGCCCAAAAACCCAAGGATTGTAAGAATCAGGATCAGTAGTTGAGTGTGTTTTTAGATCCTCGGAACAAGTCCGAGGATGACAACTTTTATTTTTCTTTGTTCTTGCTCACTCACTTGAAGCACTACCAATTTCAGGACATCGCATCGTCATCCTCGGACTTGTTCCGAGGATCTGGAAATTCTTGCGATAAGCTCGCGCGTGATCATGCACCCATATGACGTAAAACGGATTAACACTTTCGTAACTTTTTATCCCTATACTAAAGGACAGAGTCTGCATTTCTTTAGTATAGGGGAAAATTATGCGTATCAAATATCTAACCCTAATTGTTTCACTTTTTACATTTTGTACAGCTGGTTATGGAGTCGATGATTGGGAGTATCAGTATTGGGAAAAACAAGACCGAAAGGGAGAACGACGTTTAAAACAAAAGATGGATCGTGAATTTAAAAGAGAGAACCGTGCGCTTCGTTATCAAGAAAAGATGCGTGCTAAACCAAAATTTGAAGTGAACGAAGATCTAGAATGCTATGATGGATGTCCTCCTCAGCGAGCTGCTCCGAGAGATGACTTATCAGTCGATGAGACATATTCACCAATGTTTGATAATTCAAGTGCATCTTTTGGTGCTGAAGCCGGTAGTTCAGACTTAGCGGATGATGAATATTCATCAGAAGAGAGATTCTTTCTAAGAGTCCTGCCCGTCAAATTACCTCCTGAAAGAACGAGAAAAGGTAGGATTTTTAAAGGCGGATCAGACTATGATCCTCTTGCTATTTCAATCACTTTGTCAGATGGTTCTGTCGTTAAGGTTGGTAAATATGGAGGATTATTTCCTTTGCAATCATTGGATACCAACAGCAATAGAAGCCATTATGGATTAAGGATGGTTGTTAACGATCAATCTTTCACTCATTCCTTTGTGAACAATAAAGCTGGAAGGCAAGTTATCCCTCATGTTAAACTTAGCATCACAGATAGAGTTGAAAATCTAACTTTAAGAATTAGTTACGATAAAAAAAGTCGATGCTTTTTTGCTGAGGGAGCTGCTCCTAGAAATTGGTGGCTGCCCAATGATGACGGTTAAAGGATAAAAATAGTTACAGATATGCGCACACTAACAGATATACGCCGTACCTTTATTGAGTACTTTAAGAAAAATGACCACGAGGTTGTATCCTCTGGTCCTTTGGTTCCGCAAAATGACCCAACCCTGATGTTCACAGCAGCAGGGATGGTTCAGTTTAAGGATGTCTTTACAGGCAAAGAAAAACGGGCGTATTCGCGGGTGGTGACATCACAAAAATGTCTGCGTGCGGGTGGTAAGCATAATGACCTCGACAATGTTGGTTATACAGCGCGTCATCATACATTTTTTGAAATGTTGGGGAACTTTTCCTTTGGTGATTATTTCAAAGAACAAGCAATCAGTTATGCTTGGGAATTGGTCACCAAAGGTTTTGATTTAGACCCAAAAAGGATATTGGTTACTGTTTACTCCGAAGACGAAGAAGCAGCAACACTTTGGAAAAAGATTGCTGGCTTTAGTGATGATAAAATCATCCGCATTTCAACATCCGATAATTTCTGGTCGATGGGTGACACCGGCCCTTGCGGTCCTTGCTCGGAACTCTTTTATGATTATGGCGAAGGAATCCCAGGTGGCCCTCCTGGTTCACCGGACGAAGACGGCGACCGGTTTGTTGAGTTTTGGAACTTGGTGTTCATGCAATATGAGCAACAGCCTGATGGTTCACGGTTGAATTTGCCTAATCCGTCCATTGATACAGGTATGGGATTAGAGCGGATTTCATCGATTTTACAAGGGCAGCATAATAACTATGACACTGACCTTTTCAAAACATTAATTGCTACTTCAACAGAATTGACAGGTGCCAATAATCTTAATCAACGTCAATCACACAATGTGATTGCAGACCATTTAAGGGCAACTTGCTTTTTGATGGCTGATGGCGTTTTGCCATCGAACGAAGGGCGCGGTTATGTTTTGCGCCGTATTATGCGTCGTGCCATGCGTCACGCTCACATACTGGGGGCAAAAGACCCATTGATGCATCGCTTGGTGCCAACCTTGATCAGTTTGATGGGAGATACTTATCCTGAATTAGGGCGCGCACAAGTATTGATGCAGCAAACCCTGCTGCAAGAGGAAGAGAAATTCAGACAAACCTTAGAGCGTGGATTAAAGCTGTTGCAAGAATCAACGTCTGGTTTATCCGGAGATTTACCAGGAGATGTCGCTTTTAAATTATATGACACCTATGGTTTTCCGCTTGATCTAACGCAAGATGTTTTGCGCGCTGAAAACAAATCGGTTGATACAGCCGGTTTTCAGAAATGTATGGAACAGCAACGCAAACAAGCACGAGCAGCTTGGGCCGGCACAGGTGAGGCTGCTAATGAACAAGTATGGTTTGACCTTAGAGAACAATATGGAGCGACAGACTTTTTGGGCTATCATGCAACCCATTCTGAAGGCGTAGTTTTGGCTTTGTTAAAAGGCAAAGATTTGGTCACCGAGAATGACAGTACTGATGAGATATTAATTCTAACCAATCAAACCCCTTTTTATGGTGAATCGGGTGGGCAAGTTGGTGATCAAGGAATCATCATTACTGAATCTGGAGCTGAAATCACAGTGACCGATACTTTGAAAAAACTAGGCGCTTTACATGTGCATGTTGGCAAAGTGACCAAAGGAAAAATCAAAGTCGGTGATAATGTTAAGTTAGATGTGAATCCAGAACGTCGTCTGCAAATTGCAGCGAACCATTCAGCAACACATTTACTGCACGCAGCCCTTCGTCAAGTTTTGGGATCGCATGTAACTCAAAAAGGATCACTGGTTGCCCCTGATCGGTTACGTTTTGACTTTACGCAATCAAAAGCTTTGACCTTGGAAGAAGTTCAAACCGTTGAGAAAATCGTCAATCAGCAAGTCTTGCAGAATAAGCAAACAGAGATTTGCTTGATGTCGCCCGAAGAAGCTGTTTCAAAAGGAGCAATGGCTTTATTTGGCGAAAAATATGGCGATGAAGTCCGTGTAATCAGCATGGGAACGGACAAATTTTCAGTCGAGCTTTGTGGTGGAACGCACGTTAAAAACACAGGTGATATTGGGTTGATCAAAATCATTTCTGAGGGTAGCGTATCATCTGGTGTGCGCCGTATCGAAGCCATTACGGGCGAAGCCATTATTGAATTATTGAAAGAGACGCAAGATAATTTGTCTTTCGAGCGTGAGCAATCTCGCAAACAAGCGAATGATTTGCAAAGGCAGATTAACGATCTGAAACGCCAAATGACACTTGGTGGAAGTGGTTCAGCACTTCAAGAATTTACCAGCCTTGGCTCTTACAAAGCCGCTGTTCGTCATTTAACCGATGTACCAGCACGTGATTTAAAAGCATTGGTTGATCAACTGAAAAAAGAGATGGGGTCAGGGATAGCCATTGTCACCAGCGTTGCTGAGGGTAAAGTTTCTCTTGTGATTGGTGTCACTGATGACCTGACATCGAAAGTCAGTGCGGTTGATTTGGTCAAAGTGGGTGCTGAAACTCTGGGAGGGCAAGGTGGTGGTGGCCGTCCTGATTTAGCTCAAGCAGGCGGCGTCAATGTGGATGGGATTCAAGGGTTGGTTGGAGCATTTGAGAGAGCGTTGAGGAAATAAAATCTCCATTTTTATCCTTTAATCTTTTTAAGGGAAAATTCAAAACCCTTTGAAACGTCATGCCTCTTTACGTTATACAAGAAGGATACCCTTCACACATTGTAAATGAATTATGTTAGATAAAACCTTTTCACCGCAAGCCTTTGAATCCTCTCTTTATAAAAAGACTGAAAAATATTTCAAAGCCGATCCATCAAGTCTCAAGAATCCATTTACGTTAATGATGCCACCACCCAATGTGACAGGTAGTTTGCATTTGGGACATGCTTTGACTTATACGCTTCAAGATATTTTGGTCAGGTTCAAACGTCAAACGGGGTTTGATGCGTTGTGGCAACCAGGAACAGATCACGCTGGAATTGCTACACAAATGGTGGTTGAGCGTCAGTTAGCTGAACAGGGCATTAAACGTCAAGACTTGGGCCGCGAAAAGTTTTTAGAAAAAGTGTGGGAGTGGAAAGAACAATCTGGAAACACAATTGTTGAGCAGCAACGTCGTTTGGGAATTTCACCTGATTGGGATCGCACCCGCTTTACTATGGACGCAGGGTTGTCTGAGGCTGTTGTTAAAGTTTTCGTTACGCTCCATAAACAAGGACTGATTTATCGCGCAAAACGTCTGGTGAATTGGGATCCAAAATTAAAGACGGCTGTTTCAGATTTGGAAGTTTTGACCAAAGAAGAAAAAGGCCTTATGTGGCATATTAAATACCCACTTGTAGACAATCCAGAGGATGGAATCACAGTTGCCACGACCCGTCCAGAAACCATGTTTGGGGATACAGCTGTTGCAGTTCATCCAGAGGATGAGCGTTATACGCATTTGATTGGCAAGAAAGTTTGTCTCCCTTTAACAGACAGAACCTTGACCATTATTACCGATGATTATTGTGATCCAACCAAGGGAACAGGTGCTGTTAAGATCACCCCAGGTCATGACTTTAATGACTTTGCCATGGGTCAACGTCACAACCTAGAAATGCTCAATGTTCTGGATGCAGATGCCAAATTAAACGAGAACGTGCCCTCAGAATATCAAGGACTTGGCATTGATGAAGCCCGCAAAAAGGTATTGGCTGCATTAGAAGAACAAGGCCTTTTGGTGCAAACAGAATCCAGAATGAACACCGTTCAAACAGGGGATCGATCAGGTGTTGCCATTCAACCTTGGTTGATGGATCAATGGTATGTGGATGCCAAAGTCTTAGCAGAGCCTGCCCTTAAAGCAGTTGAAGATGGCAGAACAAAATTTGTGCCAGAACAATATACGGCTACCTATTTTGAATGGCTAAGAAACATTCAGCCCTGGTGTATTTCTCGTCAAATCTGGTGGGGTCATCAAATTCCAGCTTGGTATGGACCAGACGGTCAACCATTTGTTGCAGAGTGTGAAACTGAGGCTTACAAGCAAGCCGAAATGCATTATGGAAAGACTGTAGATCTGACCCGCGATACGGATGTTTTGGATACATGGTTTTCCTCAGCCTTGTGGCCCTTTTCCACATTAGGCTGGCCAGAAGAAACCGATGATTTGAAACGTTATTACCCAACTGATGTGTTGATAACAGGTTCTGACATTATCTTTTTTTGGGTGGCCCGCATGATGATGATGGGCATCCATTTCACAGGACAAGTTCCCTTTCATACGGTTTACCTGCATACATTAGTACGTGATGAAAAAGGTCAAAAGATGTCAAAATCCAAGGGCAATATTATTGATCCATTGGATTTAATCAATAAATACGGAACCGATGCTTTGCGCTTGACCTTGGCGACCTTTGCAGCTCCAGGACATGACATTAAATTGGGAGAATCAAAGGTAGAGAGCTTTCGTAATTTTATCACCAAGATCTGGAATGCAGCTCGCTTTTTGCAAATGAATGAATGTGTATATGAGTCAAGTTTTAAGCCAGAAACCTGTCGTTTAGCATTGAATCGTTGGATTATTTCTAAAACATCAACACTTGCTCATGATGTTTACAAGTCTTTGCAAGAGTATCGCTTTGATTATGCAGCCCATCATTTATATCAATTCTTGTGGGGAACCTATTGCGATATTTATGTGGAATGCTTAAAGCCAAGCTTGGCAGAGGATGTTTCAGAAAATGACAAGCTTGAGACGCGTCAAACAGCCACTTGGGTTTTAGTTGAGTTTTTAAAAATTGCTCATCCTTTTATGCCATTGATTACCGAATGTTTGTGGGAAGAATTTTACCCAAATGCCCCTTATTCTTTAATTCAAAGCCAGTGGCCTGATTGTAAGCATCAGGATCAATCTGCCCTAGAGGAAATTGATTGGGCTGTGCAAGTGGTGACCGAAGCCAGATCTCTCCGAGGACTTTTGAATGTTAGTCCCGCTTTAAGAGTCCCCGTTGTTTTTCAGGGTAATGACCGTGATTGGAAATTATTACAAACACATTCTCCTTGGGTGTTACACTTAGCACGATTGGAAACTGTTACTTTGGGCACAGACCATATCAAAGGGGCCGTTCCTTTCATGATTGGTGATAATAGCTTTTTCTTGGTTCTGGGTGATCTAATTGATATGAACGCTTCTTATAAATTGCTGACATCTAAAAAAGATATGTTAGTGAAAGAGATCCAACATCTTGAAAAGAAGCTAGAAAACCAAGCGTATAAGCAAGCCAAGCCCGATCAATGGGCAGATGATCATCAGTTACTGATAACCAAAGGACAAGAAGTGTCTAAGATGCAGTTACTCTTGGATTGTTGGCAGGGGTAGTTTTTTAGATCTTCGATTTTAAGCCGGAGGGGACCCAAAGATCCTCGGAACAAGTCCGAGGATGACAGTGGTAGAGGTCGAAGATGACCGTGTGAGAGGCAAGCTGAGTAGTTTAATTTTTTAAGCGCTCATTCTCTCAACAGTACTTGTCGTACTATGCCCTTGCTTCAGAGTCACAAGCAGCACTTCTCCGCCTTTGGCCTGGACAATATCAGCGCCTGCCACTTGATCAACTGTGTAATCAGCTCCTTTGACCAATACATCTGGCAACAAAGCGCTAATCAGATTATACGGAGTATCTTCATCAAAAAGAACTACAGCATCAATCATACCAAGCGCTGCTAAGATTTGAGCGCGTGTTTCTTGATTTTGGATGGGACGGCTATCTCCCTTAATGATCTTAACGGAAACATCGCTATTCAGACCTATGATAAGCTTGTCGCAAGCGGCTGCTGCTTCTTGTAAAATATGCAGATGGCCTAGGTGTAAAAGATCAAAGCATCCATTTGTAAAACCAACCTTAAGACCTTGTCGGCGCCAGTCTTTCAGTAACTCAAAAGCTTGTTCGCGGGTCAGTACTTTTTGATCTGTGTGCAAGAATTGACCGTGATCCATTGCTTTTTCAAGCTCTGCAGCGCTAACCGTTGCTGTTCCAACTTTACCAACAACAATTCCCGCCGCCGCATTTGCCAGTCGACACGCCTCACCTAAACGGACGCCACTGGCAAGCGAGGTTGCTAATGTTGCGACAACCGTGTCACCCGCACCTGATACGTCGTAAACTTCTCGGGCTTGCGTTGGAATGTGTTTTGGTTCTTTTTCCCCCTCAAACAAAGTCATTCCTTGAGAACCTTGGGTAATCAAGATGGATTCAATTTTTAATTCTTTTTGAAGTGCCTGAGTTACTTCAATGATTTCAGCTTGCGTCTTGAGTGCTTTTCCAGAAACATCAACCAGTTCTTTAAGATTGGGAGTTAGTACCGTAGCCCCTTTGTATTGCTGGTAGTTTCTGCCTTTTGGATCCACAATAATGGGGAGACGGCCATGAGCTAATTTGATCAATTGTTCGCATAAATCTTTTGAGAAAATACCTTTGTTGTAATCCGATAAAACCAAAGCTTGGGACTTTGGAATATAACGTTCACACAATTCTAAAATTTTTTGCTCTGTGGCGAGTGCACAAGGAATAGGGGTTTCCTCATCAAGGCGAAGGAGTTGTTGTCCTTGAGCGATAAAACGTGTTTTTTGAATGGTCTGTCTATTAGGCTCGACGATAAGCGTTGACTGTGTATTTGGTAAAGCATCCAAATGATTTTTTAAAATAGAACCGGCGTTATCATTGCCAATCACACCAATAAAAATAACATTGGCATTTAATGAGGAAATGTTACGCGCGACGTTTCCAGCACCACCGATGACCGTGAAATCACGATTCATTCGAAGAACAGGCACAGGCGATTCTGGAGAAATTCTCTCAACTTGACCGTAAACAAATCGGTCAAGCATAACATCACCAATACAAAGAACCGTTGCATGAGAGAAATCAAAAGCAGATAAAGACACCATTTAACCTCAGTAAAACTCGGAAAATCGGCTCATGCTACCATATTTGAGTGGTTACCTCATTAGAATTTTTCCTATACGGAAATATCTTCATTCCAAAGAGCTGGCTGTTCTTTTATAAAGTCTTGCATTAACTGAACACATTCTTGGTTTCTTAATACAGTCAATTCAACACCTTGGTCTTTTAGATGTGCTTCATCACCCATATAAGTTTGATTCTCACCGATGACAACACGAGGAATTTTGTAGAGAAGAATCGCTCCAGAACACATAGGACACGGAGATAAAGTCGTGTAAATCGTGCAATCCTTATAATCCTTTGCCGTTAAACGACCAGCAGTTTCCAGACAATTCATTTCCGCATGGTGAATGACACTGTCATGTTGTACGCGCTGATTATGACCACGGCCAATAATAAGGCCATTTTTAACCAAGATGGATCCAATAGGAATTCCACCTTCAGCAAGGCCTTTTTTAGCTTCTTCAATAGCTTGGCTCATAAAATAAGAATCATCCATAATGACCTGTCTTTTTTCTAAAATAGTTTCTTAATCAGTGTGCCCAATATTACCAAAGAGTAAAAGAAAGAATGCGACCATTTTTATCTAGACAGATTTAAAAACACCTATAATATAGGGTGCATTAATAGATTTTATTTTCAATCAAAGGACACTGCAGTGGAAACATTTACAATCTTTACCTGGTGCTTAACCGCGGTCACTATTTATGGAACACTTTTAAACAGTCAACGTAAAAAAATTGGTTTCTTGATTTGGGGTGCATGCAACATGGCATGGTTGCTTGTCGACGCTAGCCGGGGCATTTGGGCACAATGTGCTTTATATACCGTTTTTATCGCTTTTAATGTTTATGGTTGGGTGAAATGGACAGAACACGAAGAAAAAGATACCACCAAAACAACAGAGGATAAATCAGCTCTAGCTGCTTAGTGCTTTTGAGTTAGCTTTTTAATCCCAAACTTGCGTTAGGAGATCACATGACAACCTTGGAGCAAAAACAAACTCTTACCGAATGGTTTCAGTCTTTGCAAAAGCGTATTTGTGGGGCTTTAGAGGAAATTGAGCAGGAATTTCAGCATGCAGCCATCTTGCCGGGGCATTTTGAATTTAAATCTTGGGAGAGGGATGAAGGTGGTGGTGGCACTATGGGTATCATGCATGGTGCTGTATTTGAAAAAGCGGGAGTGAATGTTTCAACCGTTCATGGTGAATTTTCGCCTGAATTCAGAGCCCGTATTCCAGGTGCTGCTGATGATCCTCGTTTTTGGGCCAGTGGACTTTCTCTTGTGATTCATCCGATGAATCCGTATGTGCCAGCCATTCATATGAACACGCGTCATATTGTCACAACACGCAGCTGGTTTGGGGGCGGTTCTGACTTAACGCCAACATTTGAATTCGCTGAAGATACCAAATCTTTTCATCAAGCTTTTAAGGATGCTTGTGATTTGCATGATCCAACAGATTATCCACGCTTTAAGCAATGGTGTGATGAATACTTTTATCTGCCGCACAGAGGCGAAGCACGCGGTATCGGTGGGATTTTTTATGATAATCTGGACACGAATGATTTCGATCATGACTTTATGTTTACCAAAGCCGTAGGCGAGGCTTTTTTAAAAATTTATCCAGATCTTGTTCGTCGCCGCATGAACACTCCTTGGACAGATGAGGGCAAACAAAAGCAATATGTCAAACGTGGTCGTTATGTGGAGTTTAATTTAATGTATGACCGAGGCACATTGTTTGGTTTAAAAACAGGCGGGAATGTGGAGGCGATTTTGATGTCTTTGCCACCAATGGCAAGTTGGCCGTAAGTTTTTTGTCCAGCACAATTGACATCTTAAGGTTTCCTCGTTTACAACTATAGAAGCACTATTGCGGAGGGGTGGCCGAGCGGCTGAAGGCGGCGGTTTGCTAAACCGTTATACGGACTTAAATCCGTATCGAGGGTTCGAATCCCTCTCTCTCCGCCAAAATGTGACTATTCTCCAAAGATCTTTAATTCAGCGCGCGCTCGACAGCTAAAAGATCTCGCCATACAAAGGCTTTTTGGCCAGGCGAGCGGAGTAAATAAGCAGGGTGAAAAGTAGCCATTGTTTTAATTTCAGAGCTTGTTGGTGTTGGGCGATAGGAATGCCACTTTCCTCGTAATTTCACAATCCCCTCTGTTGTTGCCAATAATGTTTTAGCAGCAACACCACCCAGCAATATCAAGACTTTAGGGGAAATGAGTTCAATATGTTTTTCAATAAAAGGCTGACAAGCAGCAATTTCAGCGGTCGTTGGCGGGCGATTGCCTGGAGGGCGCCAAGGGATAATATTGCTGATATAAACTCTGGTGCGATCTAATTTTACGGTCGCTAATGCTTTATCCAGCAATTGACCGCTTTGGCCCACGAATGGTTTTCCGAGTCGATCCTCATCTGCTCCAGGTGCCTCGCCCACCAGCATGACATCCGCTTTTGGATTGCCATCGGCAAAAACCATGTTCATCGCTGTTTCTTTAAGCGCACATCCCGTAAAACTAGCCATTGCCTGACGAAGTTCTTCTAGTGTTTTGCATTGAGAAGCGGGATGGTTTGAAAGGACCGGAGCCGCCATTGATTTTTCAATAATAGGTGAGGAAGGTTGCTTTGCCAAAAAACGATTCTGTGGTTCATCGAGAACAGCGACATCCACGCCCATTTCATGGTACCACTGCAATAAAGGAATAAGATCGGATTTCATGTTGTGACTATACACAATGCTAAACCAAAAATAAATTTAATGTTGCATGTGACTGAGTGTCTGCCATCAGGATTTCATCATCTGCAATCATTGATTACTTTTATGGGTGATGGCGATCAGATTAAAGTTCAAGAGAGTGATACTTTTTCATTAGATATCAACGGACCTTTTGGTGCGCTTTTGCCAATAAAAGATAATTTGGTTTTGAGTGCAGCTGAATGGATTCATGGACTCTACAATTCGAAAAAGAAAGCCCATATCACCCTGACCAAAAACCTTCCCATTTCATCCGGTATCGGTGGAGGATCCAGTGATGCAGCAACGGTGATTGCTGCTTTGATCGATATGTGGGAGTTAATTCTTAAGGACACTGACAAAAAAGAACTCATCAAGAAATCAGGCGTATTGGGAGCCGATGTTCCTGTTTGTTTGGCCCATCATCTTTTAGGCAAATCCTATTTTTGGATAGATGGTAGTGGTAAAGAGGGAATGCCCGAACCTTTGTGGACCGAAGACCCACTGGCTGAATATTCAATCCTATTGGTAAACCCTAAGATTGCTGTGTCTACACCGGATGTTTTTAGGCTTTATGATGGGGTGTATGATAAGGCAGTAGCTGGACCTCTTTTGTCATCCTTGGATCTCACACTGTCATCCTCAGGCCTCACACTGTCATCCTGGGACTTGTTCCGAGGATCTAAAGATTCTTGCAATAAATGCGAGAATGACAACATGGATCAAGAGAGTTCGCTAATGGACTTTTTAATGCATACCAACAACAGTCTAACCAAACCAGCAAGTGAACTGGTGCCAGAAATTGGCAAGATATTGGATGTAATGAATTCCTCTGATGATTGTCTTCTTGCCAGAATGTCAGGGAGTGGCGCCACTTGCTTTGGAGTTTATAAAAATGATCAAGCCTGCACAGAAGCGGCTTTAAAAATGGATTCAAATTGGTGGGTATGTAAAGTTTGAAATGAGTATAGACAACCAAAGCAAAAAACCGCTAGCTTGATAAAAATCATAATAAAATAGAAAAAAAGAGCATGCGTTGGGTAATTATAGTTGTTAGCTGTTTCTTAAGTTCAATCAATTTAACTTTAGGAGCTGATGCAACAGAGGAATCTTGGACTCTCCACCTTCCGGGACTTCTACCAAGAACAGAACGCATTTCTTATTATGGGTACCCTCCTTATTTCCCATGTGTTGATGGTTGTGACTGTATCTACCCAATGGACGTAAACCCTTTTGAAAGAAGTATGTCAGTAGTTTTTAGATATCCTGGTGGTGCTGAGAAAGATTGTTCTGGCATATGGGTTTTAAGTCTTGTGTCCAGCATTTATAAATCCGAACAGCTCACTCTGAAATTTGGAAAAAAAGATAAATCCTATGGGAAGCTTATGAGTATTTGCAACGAAGCTGGAGTTGAGGTTGATCCCATTTTACATATGACTCATTTAACAGACGGTTGTAATATTACCATTGAACTTGATCTCACTGACTTGAGAGTAGGAAGAACTTTTCAGCTCGATAGAAGTAATGTGGAGTGGTCACTGAACGTGGATCGAGAAAAAATTGGGGTGGGCTAATCAAACGTTGTCGCGTTCTTAAGCCATCCGTCCCCAACGTCGGATCCGCCCTGTGTCGACGTGGACAAAGGTACCGTAACGACCCACACCGCCGCCCTTTAAAGACACTGCTATTTGTTGGATTTGTCGCAATGTTCGACCTTCGATGAAAATATCGGCCGCTCGTCCAACGGTATGCTGGCTTTGTTTTGCAACACCATCATCATTCTGACGAAGCATCGCATTGGTTGCAGCACATCTGTATCCTGACACCAAATGAATCGGTTTTTTCGTATCCAATTTGTGGGCAATGTTATGTAAAAGAGCCAGCAAACGTTGATCAATGGGATACACTTTGCCGCTGCGGTGGTCACGAAACAAACGATTGATGGACTTTAATGCCTGCGGATCAAATTGACCATCTGCCCAAAATACGCATTTTTTAAGCGATTCACCAGTGTGCATATTATGAAGATTAAGCACTTTTTCAATGTGCCTCGATTTTGAAAGCTTGGGTGCTGTAATGACCGCGTCCGTGTCACCGGTCAAAAGAATGTCCGAATTTGACAGAAATGACAAGGGCGCCCCTAAGGACAGAAGAGAGGTACCACCCCACTTTAAAAAACGACGCCTTGAAAGAGTTGGGCTTGAGTTATCTGAAGACAAACCAAATCCTGAAGTTGATTAAAACCTGAGTATAAGGGTAGAGGATTTGGAAGGATTAATCAAGCCATCCATTATGAATCATGAGCAAAAGTGGCAGCTTTAATTCTCTTTCAATCACTTTCAACTTTATCAGATAATCAAGTGCCTTTCCTATATATGGCACAATTCTGAACCGATCATCTGCCACCACTTCGTAAAATGGTTGTAACAATTTTTTACCTTGGACATCTTCCAGGTCGGATCCGATGATTGCAGGTATTTTTGACAGATCGACTTCAAAATCTTTAACGATTTTTTTAATATTTCCTACAAGGCCATGATGTGTGGCGTCACTAGGTGTGTCTGTTGTAATCCCAACAACTGCTACACCAGCCTTTTGCAATTCCAATCTAGCTCCGGTAGGAGTTGGAATAAAAGCAATCAAATAGCCAGTTGGGAGAGAAGTTGCATCGTCTAAAGAAGCTAATCTTAACGTTGTAATTATCTCCCCTCTATGATTTCTAATAAATTCTTCTTGTAATGCTCCGAGACTTTGACGAGCAGCCTCTTGCTTCTCAATGAGTTGTTGTTCATTTATTGAGAGCACGTCATTGGCACCCAATTGTCTGCTCACTTTTGTGCCCTTAGGGGTTTTACCATGAATCCAACCCGGATAAATAACTTTATATCCCTTCAGTACTTCATGACTGTTTTCATTGATTCCATACAGATACTCTAACACCCAAGTGCTTAAGGCTTGATCAATACTCTTTTTTGTTAGCGGAAATCTGTCTCTTTTGTTGGCATGTTCTACGCCTTTGTCATAAACAGCGTCTTTTGAAATAGCTGTATACATCACAGCTTCGCGTAAAAGAACAGCTAACTCTTTTATGTTAACAGCGGGTTCAAGTGAACCTTCTCGTTGAAGACCTGCCAAGGCTTCTTCCATGGGGATGGATATTTGTTGCAGGGCTTTTTGAAGGAGTTTTAACAGCCCTTCATTCTCAGTAATTCCAGGAGACCCAAGATCAAAAGTTTTTAAATATTGTTGTAAGTTTTCAATCTCCTCAGGTGTAACTTCTCTTCTTATGAAATCAGCTAGCCCTTCAAAAGCAACTGGCTTAATACCTGTCTTTACAACTGCTTTCCTTTCTCGAAAAGCTTTTTCTGGATCTGTTACAAGATCATCAAGCACAAGCCCCACTGTATCGGTCTTTGGAAAAAGAGCTTGGGCTCCACACGCTAAATAATTTTTATATACACCTCGACCTCCAGCTTCAACCTTGGCATGGAATTTTTGCTCTAAATATCCAGAAGCCACATACCCGTATAATGCCATAAAGTGTTTTCTGACATTGAGATCTGTGGCACCTTCCCATTTTCCTTCACTTTTAAATTGTGCATCTAGTTTTCCGGCGACATCGTATGCCCTTAGTTCATCAGCAAAACGATACCCGATACCTTTCGCAGCTTGTTTAAGTTGCGTCATGACTGCACCATCAGGTTTTATTTTTGAGAATCCCCAACACCCTGAAAAAATTCTAAGAAGCGCATCATCGATTGAGGTTAAAAGTCTACTTGCGTCTGGATCTTTAGATAATTCATTTTTAACCCTGCTCAATAAAAGGACAACCGTCTGCGCCCTTTTACCTGACACCCCAACCTTTTTCAGAACAGCATCCCAGGCACCTCTATCCAGTTGAGTAAAGAGGGCGTCATATTGAGGAGCCCTGCAAGCTTTTATATAGTCAATAAACTCAGTGGTTTGATGCGTAATAAGAGATAATGCTAAAGCAGCTTGTGTTTCTTCATCATCTGAGTCATATCTAACCCGGACTGGGGAAGCGTGCTTTTTAAGAGATGCTTGAATTGCTTTTTGCGCATCTGCTGATTCAGCGTCACGTCTAGTTTGTTCAAGTATTTGGCGCAAGCCGGGAAACTCTTCTTCATCCACATCAGCGGCCAGCACCGGACAAATCAAAAGAATGAGAAATAAAAGGAACACTTAAAATTTATTTCAGTCAAAACGGTTTATTACTTAATAATTATAGGAATAATTAATTAACACACTTTTAATTTTGAAAGCAATTCGGAAAGAAAGACGGACATGTTTGGAAAAAAGGAACAAAAGGCAGATTACAAAGAAATGGATATTTTTAAGTCAATTGAGTATATATTAAAGATAACAAGAACTTCTTTCTTTAAATGAAGACGGAAAATTTTATGACAATTACTGTTTCTATTCAAAAACTTAATCACGCAAGAGATCTTGATTTACCTTTTTATGCGACAGAACTAAGCGCTGGTATGGATTTAAGTGCTGCGATCGCTGAAGATATTATTCTAAACCCAGGAAAAAGATGCTTGGTGCCAACTGGCATTTCGATCGAATTACCAAAGGGGTGTGAGGCTCAAATTCGCTCGCGCTCGGGACTCTCTATTAAAAATGGTGTTATTGTCTTGAATGCTCCAGGGACAATTGACGCTGACTATCGTGGCGAAATCATTGTTATCATGATCAATCTGGGAGAGGAACCCTTTACAATCACAAGAGGCATGAGAATTGCCCAGATGATCGTTGCTCCCTTTGCAAAAGTTGAATGGCAAGAAAATCAAAATTTGTCCTCGACCGAAAGAGGTGCTCAACGATTTGGATCGACAGGACTGTGATCAGAATCATTTGTTTATGCTTGGTTTTATTAACAGCAAAATCTTTTGCTGAGTCTACTGCTTTACCTATTCCACGGTATGTCTCTTTAAGGGCAAACGCCGTCAATATACACGTTGGCCCTGGAAACAATTACCCAATAGATTGGCGTTTTATTAGACAAGGATTGCCTGTCGAAGTCATCGCTGAATTTGACACCTGGAGACAAATCAGAGACTGGCAAGGCACCCAAGGGTGGGTTCACAAGACCCTTTTAAGTGGAAAACGTACCGTTTGGGTTCTCCATAAAACCCGAAATTTACGCAAAGATCCAGATGAGAAATCAAAAGTAGTCGCTCAGCTAGAACCGGGCGTCATTGCAAAAGCCATTGAATGTCAAAACAAATGGTGCAAAGTTGAAGTCGTCGCTCCAAAAGGTCGTATCAAAGGGTGGATAAAACGCCGATGTTTATGGGGTGTTTATTCCAACGAAGTTAAGTTTTAATGGTATTGTTATCTCTTGATAAGGTTGCTTTTAAAGATAGTCAGAGCTTCAAAACAATTCTCGAAGACATTTCTTTTTCGGTGAGAAAAAACGAAATTGTTACAATCATTGGGCCAAACGGTGCCGGAAAGACTTCTCTCTTAAAATTAATCTTAGGTTTGAGCCTACCAACAACAGGTAAAATATGGCGTAAACCTGACATGCTTATCGGATATATGCCGCAAAAAATAGAAATGAATCCTTTCTTACCGTTGACGGTTAATCGCTTGCTCCAGCTCTCACAAAAGAAACATATTGCTGAGTCTGAAATTGATAAAATTCTTGCAATGATTCAAATCTCCTCACTCAAGAATCAATCACTTCAAACACTTTCAGGGGGCGAATGGCAAAAAGTTCTTTTAGCGCGCGCTCTTTTAAGGCGACCTAATTTACTTGTTCTTGATGAACCTGCTCAAGGGGTGGATGTAATTGGACAAGCAGAATTTTACCAGCTTTTGGTTACTCTTCGGAATCAAATGAATTGCGCCATCGTTTTGGTGTCGCATGATTTGCATTTGGTGATGGCAGCGACAGATCATGTTATTTGCCTAAATAGACACATATGCTGTTCAGGACATCCCGACACAGTTATGAAAGACCCGCAGTATCATGTGTTGTTTGGCGAAAAGAAAAAAGCCCCAACCGATTTGGGATTAGCATCTTATACACACCATCATAATCATCGCCATGACTGCAGTGATCAGCATGATAAGTAATTTTCTTTTTCTTTTGGTTATTGCTGGCGTTGGTCTCTCGATGATGACGAGCCCTATTGGATGTTTTCTTGTTTGGCGAAGAATGTCATTTTTCGGAGATGCGTTAGCACACAGTGCGCTTTTAGGGGTGGGCTTTGGGCTTTTACTGAATTTAAATATTTATCTTGGTATCTCCATTATTTGCGTAATTGTTGCGTTGGTTTTAACCTTAACCAGTGAGAAAAAAGGACTATCCCAAGACACATGGCTCAGTATCATTTCCTATGGTGCCTTGGCTTTGGGAATTGTTCTTGTGAATAAAATACCTCATGTGCGCGTTGATCCCGCCAACTATTTATTCGGAGATATTTTAACCTTACAGCCCTTGGATCTTTTGTGGATTTACGGATGTGCTATCGGCGTGTGGATTTTCATTTACTATAAATGGCAACCTTTGTTGCTGTTAACCTTGGACGAAGGATTAGCACAGGCCGAAGGCGTTTCGGTAACCTCCCTGAAGCTTAACTTTATGTTGGTCTTAGCATTGACTGTCGCTATTAGCTTAAAGTTTGTAGGTGCCCTGCTTGTCCCAGCGTTACTTGTCATACCAGCAGCATCGGCTCGAAATAACGCACGCACTCCTGAGCAGATGGTCGGCTACACTTTTTTGTTTACCTTTGTCAGCATCACGGGCGGCCTGATGTTATCGATTGTTTTTAATTTGGTAACGGGTCCATCTATTGTTTTGACGGCATTGTCTTTATTTATCTTGAATCAGTTGTTTGTCAGAGCACGGTAAAAGTTCTTTGTAAAACCCATCATACTCCTTCACCATTTTTTCAATGGGGAAATGTTCGACAATCCTTCCTCTAATCTCTTCAGACGGACAAGACGACTCCAGCATCTCCACAATACCTTTAGCCATCTGTATATAGGATGACGGCGAGACAACCTTACCTGCCCCCCCAAGAATATAAGCAGATTCACCTACATCGGTTGCAACACAAGGAATCCCGCAGGCCATCGCTTCAGCCAGAACATTAGGAAATGCTTCACCAAAAATTGACGATGAAACAAAAACATCCAGAGCATTAAGGATGTCCACAATATCCTGACGCTTCCCTAAAAGATGAATATTGTTGTTTAAATGAAAATGGTCTATTTCGTGACTTAAATCTGAATTGTCTTGAGTGATTCCTGTGCCAACCAACACAAAACGAATATCACTTTTGTTCTGACAGATAAGATTTGCTGCTTTTAAAAAAGTAGAAATATCTTTTTGCGGATGAAATCTTCCGATAAGACCAACTAATTTTGTGTTGGAGTCGATATTAAGTTCTTCGCGAATTTTCAAACGACCAGCTGGATCCGGCCAAAATTCATTCACATCGATACCATTATGAATGATATGGAATTTGTCAGCATATCCCCATTTTTTGTGAATTTCAGACGCTCTTGTTGAACAGCAAATAATCTTTAACGGTATACGTTTTGAAAACCATGATCCAAGCTTCACGATCCATCCAATTTTCGTCCGTAGATTTAAAGATTTTCCATGCTCACCATTTTTTTCAAGAGCACCGTTTCTTATGTTCCAAACAACGTTTTTAATACCAGCCAATCGACCAGCAAAACCACCCACCAAATTAGCATGGTACATCCAAGTTTGGACAATTGCAGGCTGTTCAGTTTGTAATAATTTCTTAAGTTTTAAGATGCTAAAAATGGGGAAAATATTACAAGAGCCCATATTCAAACTAATGACATCAATGCCTTTCTTTTTAAAGAGAGAAGCAAGCTCTGAATTATCGATTGAACATAGACTAATAATTTTGTGGTCATAATTGCTAAGATTAGATGCAAGACGGAAAAGAACCGTTTCTGCGCCCCCCTGATTAAGACCTGTTATGATATGAACTATTTTTTGTTTGGGCATAATAACATCTCAAGAGAGTAGGGATTTTAGTGTTTTCTCAGTCCTATCAACCATTTGATTCAGAGAAAAATTATTTTGAATATGCTCTTTGCAATAGGTTGAAATCAGATCATCCTCGGTTTTTATTTTCTGAATTAAATCAACCTCTGCTTGGTATAAAGCTTTTGGATCATTTGGCAGAACAATACTGCCAGCATCCCCCACAACAGATGCGCTATCCCCAACGTTTGTTGCAACGCAAGGAACACCGCAGGCCATGGCTTCCCCTAATACATTTGGAAACCCTTCTCCAAAAGACGAGCTTAAACAAACCAGATCAAAAGCCGAATAAGGAACAGGGTTCCTTGCGTTCAACCAATAAACATGTTCAGCGATATCAAGATCCTGGGTGATTCTTTTTAAGGAATTTTTATAATTCTCTGGCCCATTTCCAATACAAATGAATTTAACGGGATGGCCACTTTGCAACACTAATTGAGCCGCCTTAAGAAAGGTTGGGTGGTCTTTCATCAGATCTAAACGAGCAACATGAGCAATCAAAATCGTATTGTCATCGATGCCAAGTTGTTCCCTGAAAAAGATTCTTTGGGATGAGTCAAATTGAAATTTATTTGTATCAATACCATTTGGAATAACCTTTAATAACTTCTCTGGCATTCCATTCAAAAGTGCATGTTTATATCCAGCCTGTGAGTTGATGATAATTAGATTGCTTCTTTTTGCGAGTTTCTTTTCTAAATAACCACTCAAACAGGCCAGCCAATCATAGCGCTTCCATTCCATATTCGAAGCACGAATCCCCAAAACAATTTTCATATTGGGAACCAGATTTCTCAGCATACATGCAAGAATATTAGGAACGGTTAGATAGCTATGCAGAATATCAGGCTCATAATCCTTAACAGCTTTTCTAAGGTTTTTGAAAAAACCAAAAAGATCCCACCTTTTTTGCTTATTAAGCCCGATGATATCAAGATCGCCTGTATCAAAGGATTCATTTAAGGGAGCATTATAAAAAGTTAAGATAGCAACCTGATGTCCTTTTACTTTCAATCCATTAGCAAGAGCAATAAGCTGTCTTTCTGCTCCCCCAAAACTTAACGATCGACATAAAAAAAGAATTTTCACTGGTACGGAGGTGGCTTTTTGAAACAGACCTTTAGGAACTATAACACCCATTCTTCCTCTCTGCAGCCACTTTTTCATAGGTTTTTCTGGGGTAATATGGCATCTTGGGTCAACCTTTAGCCATAAAAAGTCTCATTCATGAAATTTCTCGACGAAGCAAAAATATTTATTCAATCCGGCGATGGTGGCCCAGGGTCTCTCAGCTTTCGTCGCGAGAAATTTATTGAACATGGCGGCCCCGATGGCGGTGACGGAGGAAAGGGTGGCAGCGTCTATGTGACAGCAATCTCTAACCTCAACACCCTAATTGATTATCGGTATCAGCAGCATTTTAAGGCCCCAAGAGGGCAACACGGCATGGGCCGGAATCGCAGTGGTGCAGCAGGCGATGATGTTATTATGAAAGTTCCTGTTGGCACGCAAATATTTGCCGAAGATAAAGAAACACTGATCGCTGATTTAATCCAAGAAGGACAAACTGTTCGTTTAGCCAGAGGCGGCGATGGTGGATTTGGAAATTCCCATTATAAAACCTCTACCAACCAAGCCCCTCGTAGAGCTGATGTAGGTTGGCCAGGCACAGAATTTTGGATATGGCTTCGTTTGAAACTAATTGCTGATGCAGGATTAATAGGTCTTCCTAATGCTGGCAAATCAACATTTTTATCTGCTGTGACACGTGCGAAACCAAAAATTGCCGATTACCCATTTACAACGCTTCATCCACAATTAGGTGTGGTTTACTGTTATGATCGTGAATTTGTGTTGGCAGATCTGCCGGGGTTGATTGAAGGGGCTCACGAAGGCACAGGCCTTGGGCATCGCTTTTTAGGACATGTGGAGCGTTGCAACGTTCTATTGCACCTGATTGACGGGACGCAAGAAGACGTAGGCAAAGCTTACAAAACCATTCGTCAGGAATTAAAATTATATCACGAAGATTTACCAAAAAAACCCGAAGTGGTCGCCCTCAATAAATGTGATGCGTTAAGCGAAGATGAAATCAAAGAAAAAGTGAAGGTATTGAAGAAACTCTCAAAGACAAAAGTTTTCGCTATTTCAGCAGCTGCTCACCAAGGAACGCATGACGTTTTGGCTGAATTGTTGACGTTTATCCAGCCGAAGGAAGAAGATTAAATTAATTAAGATGCGTCACTTCTCAAAGAGAGAGAGCCCCCGGATCCTTTTTTTATTGAAACCAACAATCTTACTAGACAAGTCATCCAAAAAATCTAAGAGAGATAGAACTGTACCTAGCTCTTTATATGTATGCTGGCTTTGATCATAGACTTCCGAGAAAGTCAGTTTTTCTCTCAAACTTTTCACTGATTGAACAGTGAATTCTAGCTTACTGCAGTCTTCTTCAGTTAAAAGAACTGTAAAAACTACGCCTCTCTTTGAAAGTATTCGAGGCAATTTTCCTGAATATTCTATTATTTTTTGTTTGGCACCTTTAAAAAATTCATCAGTTTCATCAGCACTATGTCCTTTTCCGCCAACAAAACAAAGAAGAACAACGATAACTCTACAAAAACGCAAAATAACAACCTTACTTAATAAATAACCTCATAAGCAGAAATGCTACCGAATTGCCCAATTTGATGCAACTATTAATCTTGCCTCACATTTCAAAACTCTTTATTTCTGTTAAAAGGATTTAAGAATGAAGTGCGTATAACCTATGGGAATTAGAATTATTATGACAGCAGCTGCAATCGTCTTGGCTTCAAGCCAACTATGTTTGGGATCAACTGAAATACTCAGTCATGCAATTATCGATGATTCAGAAGAAGCAGTTGCTGCGAGGGTTATCTCCATCACACAACGTCTTCGGTCAGCTGTCCCAGCGTCGTTAGCTTTACCGCTGGATGAAACTTTAGAAATTCTGGGAGAAATGGCTTCGTGTAATGGTTTAGGTCGTTGGCTTTTGATGCATCAAGGGTTAAATGGTTTTTGGACAGCTGAAGCAATACTGCGTGCTGGCGGTGAAGGAGCAAGTGAGATTGCCAAGTGGATGGCTAATGAAGCACCAGGATTCCGCGCAACTCGTGAGCGCTTTCAGATCTTTAGAAAAATATTACAAGAACATTTAGATGCAGAAGACATAACCTTTGTTTCTGTTCCGTGTGGAACGATGGAAGATTTATTGAGACTTGATCCAAAGGACAAAGAGGCTGTTCGTTTTATTGGTATTGATCTTGACCCTCAGGCTTTTGAATGGGTAAAAAAGGCATCAGCTGAGAATCATGGAACTGCATTTTTCCAGAAAGTTTTTTGCCAAGCAGATGCTTTTGAACTACCTACACAAGTTGAAAACGCTGATGTTGTTGTTAGTAATGGTCTCAATATTTATATCAACGATGATGCGAAAGTCGTTGAGCTTTACAAGGCTTTTGCTGCCTCCTTAAAACTCGGCGGCACCTTGATCACCAGCCATTTGTCTCCACCAGCTTTAGCAGAGCCATATGATATGGCAGCTTTAAAAAAGCAACTTGCCATTGTGCGAGATATTTGTGAAATGCGTTGGCAGATTTTCAGACCAGAAGAACTGGTTAGAACTCAACTAGAGGAAGCAGGATTTGAAGTTCAACAAGTCATCTGGGATACGCAAAAGATGTTTCCGACCTATGTTTGTCAAAGAGTTCGGTGATAGAACGGATTGCCACGAAGCAAGAGCTCCTCGGAATGATGCCAATACACACGTACGTATAATTACGTTATTCTACAAAACCACCTCGACAAAAAGCACTTAGCCATTATACCATTAAAGGATGAGTATTGTTTTTTTGTGAGTAGAATGATGAAAAAGATTTATGGTTTGGTTCTTGTGGGTTTGTTAGCAAGCGCGACTATGGTTTGCGCAACGGATGAGCTTATGGAAGTGGATAAAGTTTTTTCACCACTTAGTACAAAATTAAAAATGGCAGTTGGTGATGAAATGCATCAAGCGCTTGATGCACTCGGATTATTGCTAGATGAAAAGCATCGTGCAAATCGACTCACTGCAGGCTTCTGCGAATGGTTAGATGGAGAGTTGGAAAAAATACCAACGTTAGCTGAACAGATTTATTATCTTAATAGCATAGACTCTACGCCCGGTGTGCTTTCTTCTCTTAAACGTGTCGGTGGACTTGACGTAAAAAGAGTACTGACGGATTTTTCTAGAGCAGGGAAGGCTCCTTCGTCTGATGCTCCTCATCCTTTTGGAGAGAAAGTCGCTTCAAGTGACGCTCTCTCCACAGCGGAGCCCTTTAGAAGGCAAGACAGTGCTGAACCTGAACTAAAATCACCACTGCATCCTCCAGAAGACCAGTAACAAAAACCTGCTTAAAACAGTCAAAAAAAAGCCCGCTCTTTTCAGAACGGGCTTTTTTATCGAGGAAATGACTAAAATGATTAACGTTTCGAGAATTGGAAACGACGGCGCGCTTTTGCTTGACCGTACTTCTTACGTTCAACAATACGACTATCACGTGTTAAGAATCCACCTTGCTTTAAAGTAGGGCGAAGATCGGGTTCATAAAACGTCAATGCCTGGCTAATGCCATGACGAACAGCGCCAGCTTGGCCTGACAAACCACCACCAGAAACAGTGCACCACACATCGTATTGAGCAGCACGATTTGCTGCTGTAAACGGCTGTCCGATAATCATTTGCAAAACAGGACGTGCAAAATAATCTGCGCCTGATTTTCCATTAACTAAAATCTTACCCATACCAGGCTTAATCCAAACGCGAGCAATCGCATTTTTACGTTTGCCAGTTGCATAGGAACGTCCTTGTGCATCGATCTTTGCAACACGAGGAGCATCTGCTGCACCAGCTTCAGCTGACACAGACGAATCCATTGGTTTCGCTGTCTTAACAGCAGTTTTTAAATCTTCAAGACCTATTTTAGCTGTCACTGTTAGTTACTCCGTTTGATATTCTTTTGATTAAGGCTCGCAAAATCAATAACTGTTGGTTGTTGCCCTGTGTGAGGATGATCAGAACCCGCATACACTTTAAGGTTGCTCATAATACGACGACCCAAAGGACCACGAGGAACCATACGTTCAACAGCTTTAGAAACAACTCTTTCTGGATATTTACCGGATAAGATTTGCCCTATAGCACGCTCTTTAATTCCGCCTGCATAACCGGTGTGCCAATAAAACTTTTTATCCTCAAGCTTATTACCTGTCAGATGAATTTTTTCAGCGTTAATGATAATCACGTTATCACCACAATCCACATGAGGTGTGTAGCTTGGCAAATGCTTGCCACGTAAACGATTGGCTACATAAGCCGCCAAACGGCCCAAAATTAAATTCTCCGCATCAATCAAGATCCATTTTTTTTGGACATCTTGCTGGCGGACAGAAACAGTTGTGCGCATCCTTTAAACTCAATCAAAAATATACTGTAAAATATTTTTAGAACATTACTGAAATATATGCAACAAAAAAGTCCATATTTTGTGCGGGTTTGAAGAGTTTTTTGAATACGGTATTATGATACCGCCTTCCAGAATGTTGCATATCAAAGTCTCACGGTGTCATTCTCGAGCCACCACTGTCATCCTCGGACTTGTTCCGAGGATCTAAAAGATTCTCGCAATAAATGCGAGAATGACAACGCAGAGAAAATAGGCTATCAAAAAGAGATATTCTCAAATTTTAAGTGAAACCCTCTTCATGCTGCCAAATCCTATGACCACATATCCGCTGATATTACCGAATGGTGAGGTTTGGCCTCATATGGTATATTTAAAAAATGTCATTGATCATCCTCGCATAGAAATTGGTGATTACACTTATTACAATGATCACGATGACCCCAAGGATTATGCCAGAAAATTAGCACCTTATTTACATCCGCCAAGCCCTGAAAAGCTGATCATTGGTAAATTTGTTCAAATTGCCCATGGTGTTCAGTTTATTACCAGTAGCGCTAACCATCAGATGGATGGAATTTCAACCTACACATTTGCTACATTTGTTGGTGACTGGGACTATCTAGAGACGAACTATGCTAACAAAGGTAACACCGTTATTGGAAATGACGTCTGGATTGGGCACGAAGCTGTTATTATGCCTGGTGTCACCATTGGTTCCGGTGCGATTATTGCCGCCCGTTCTGTGGTCACAAAAGATGTTTCCCCTTATACAATAGTGGGCGGAAACCCGGCAAAGGTGATTCGCGCTCGCTTTAGTGAAGATGAGATTAAAGACCTCTTGGAAATTGCATGGTGGGATTGGGGGAGTGATAAAATTGAAAAGCATATGCAGGTGCTGATCAGTGGGAATCCGAAGGAATTGAGAGAAATTTCTTCTTGAAGTATATTATTTTGCCTCTTGCCACCTTGGAAACACACCCTTTGGTTCAGGCAAGAGTGTGCCTGGCTTTAAGGCTTCGGAAAATGCCTCTAGATCCCTATTCTTAACAGCCAACTGATCTAAAATCTGAGCACTTGCAATGGGTAGAATGGGCTGCGTCATAAACGCAATTTTCCGAATTGTTTCTGCCAATATATACAAAATCGTTTGCATGCGCGCTGGATCGGTTACTTTTAAACCCCATGGTTTTTGATCATCCACATATTGATTGGCCTTGAAAATCACTTGCCATATATGTTCCGCATATTTATGAAAAGCAAAGTGATCCATGTCTTTTTCCAATAACGGTGGAAGTGCCTCTGCTTCTGTCAACAACGCCTGATCTGACACAGTCAACTCACCATGCTCAGGAACCTTACCCTCGCATTGCTTATAGATAAACGACAAAACACGCTGCACCAAATTCCCATACGCATTAGCCAAATCACTGTTATACCGATTAATCATCGCTTGCCGAGAAAAATCACCATCTTGACCAAAGGAAACTTCGCGCAACAAAAAATATCTGACAGCATCAAGACCAAAGGTGTCGATTAATTCAATTGGATTAATCGCATTTCCCAAGGACTTTGACATCTTAACGCCATCAACCGTCCACCAACCATGTGCGTATATTTTCTTTGGCGGTGTTAGGCCTGCCGCCATCATAAAGGCTGGCCAATAAACAGCATGGAATCTTAATATGTCTTTTCCAACCACATGAACAGATTCAGGCCAAAACTTTTGGTAATCATCAGAGTTTGTATCAGGATACCCAAGGGCTGTTATGTAATTGGTCAACGCATCCAACCAAACATACATCACATGATCCGGATCGTTTGGAACAGGGACACCCCATTTAAAACTAGTGCGTGATACTGATAAATCTAATAAGCCACCTTTGACAAAACTAATCACCTCATTACGACGGCTTTCGGGTTGAATAAAATCAGGGTTTTGCTCATAGAATTCTAAAAGCTTGTCTTGCCAAGCCGAAAGTTTAAAGAAATAACTCGGTTCTGTGACCCATTCAACAGGTGCTCCCGTGGGTGCTTTTCCATCGATTAAATCGCTTTCAACATAAAAAGCCTCGTCCCTTACAGCATACCAACCGGCATAACCACCAAGATAAATTTCACCGCGTTTGATCAATTCATTCCACAAATGTTGTGCAGCTTTTATATGACGGGGTTCTGTTGTGCGGATAAAGTCATCGTTAATGACGGCCATTTCTTTAGCTAAATGAACAAACGTCTGTGAGACTTTGTCCACAAATGCTTTCGGATCCATACCAGCCGCCGCTGCCGCTTTATCAACCTTTTGACCATGTTCGTCTGTACCGGTTAAGAATTTGACATCATAATCATTCAAACGCTTATACCGTGCCATCGTATCACAAGCCAGTGTCGTATAGGCGTGCCCGATATGCGGGGCATCATTTACATAGTAAATAGGCGTTGTGATATAAAAAGATTTCTTGGTTACCACTTAGTTCACCATTGCCAATAAAGAAGCATTGCCTCCAGCAGCCGTTGTGTCCTGAGTAAAGGTGCGCTCAACCATAAAACGGAGCAGATAATTGGGACCACCAGCCTTGGGGCCTGTACCAGACAATCCTTCGCCACCGAATGGCTGAACACCGACAACCGCACCAATCATATTACGATTCACATAAATGTTGCCAACTTTTGCCCGTGCATACACATGCTGAATGGTGGATTCCAAACGACTGTGCAGCCCTAGAGTTAACCCATACCCAAGTGAATTTACATCATCAAGCACTTTGTCCAAATATTCACCCTTGTACCGTACCAAATGCAGAACTGGACCAAAAACTTCTGCTGTTATGTCCTTGACTGCAGAAAGTTGCCAAACCTGTGGCGCTATATAATTTTCTTCTCTCAATTTATCATCAAGTTCGCATCTATATAGCAAGCGGGCTTGCGTCGGATTTTGTTCTAAGGTTTCAATATAATCCAAGAGATTTTTTTTAGCAGTCTCATCAATTACTGGCCCAATATCTGTTGAAAGAAAAGCCGGATTACCAATAGAAAGCTCTGCCATAGCGCCTTGCAGCGTTTCAACAAGAGCATCAGCAATATCGTTTTGCACCAAAAGCAATCTTAAAGCAGAGCAACGTTGCCCAGCACTTTGAAATGCTGACGTGATAACATCGTTAACAACTTGCTCAATCAAAGCAGATGAATCAACGATCATTGCATTAATCCCGCCTGTCTCTGCAATGAAAGGAACGATTCCTCCTTTTTTATGCGCAAGCGTCAAATTGATCATGCGAGCAGCCTCATTAGATCCTGTAAAAGCAACACCAGCGATGCGACTATCTTTCAAAATCACATCTGAAAATGGTTCGCTAGGCGTGATGAGTAGTTGCAAAACACCCTTTGGTATACCAATTTTGTAAGCAAGATCAACAACCATCTGAGCAACTCTCGGCGTTGAAGTCGCTGGTTTTGCAATCACACAATTGCCAGCACCAAGAGCTGCTGCCACCTGACCAATGAAAATGGCGAGCGGGAAATTCCAAGGGCTTATGCAAACAAAAACCCCTCTTGGATGGTACGATAACTGGTTAAGTTCTCCCGTTGGACCAGGAAGCGGAACAGGCTGACCTTGATACGCTCGTACTTGCCCAGCATAGTAATAACAAAAATCAACCGCTTCTCTTACTTCTCCCAAAGCGTCATTAATTGTTTTCTTACCCTCTAAAATCAAAAGATGAATGAACTCAACCGCGTTTCGTTGAATCATGTTACCAAGTCGCTCTAAATAATGAGCGCGTTCTTCCGGTGTTGTTTTCTGCCATTTATCAAAATGAGAATATCCTTCATCAACCGCTCGTGAAAGCTCAAGCTCAGAGGACGGGTAAACCTTTTCAAGAGACTGCGAAAAAGATGAAAGACTTTTATCCAAATCTTCCAACACCGTTTCATCCCATAAATCAAGCCCCTCTGAATTGATACGATCGGATGCTAAGATCATTTTTGGAAGAGGAATATTGGGATGCGGATTTCCTTCAAGCCTTTTCGTTTCCATAAATGGATTCAGAACAAGACTCTCAACAGAACGTTTATGATCGTGAATTTGATTCACAAATGAACTATTCGCCCCATTTTCCAAAAGACGACGAACAAGATACGCTAAAAGATCTCGATATTCGCCAACAGGTGCATAAATACGACATGGAATACCATATCCTGTTTCCTCTGTAATTTGTTGGTAAAGACTTTCACCCATACCATGGAGCCTTTGGAATTCATAAGATTCCACACCTTTGGATCTTGCCAGTTCGTAAATAGCGGCTACTGTATAAGCATTATGAGTCGCAAACTGTGAGTAAATCCATTCGTGAGCATCCAGCATTTTGGTTGCGCATTGCAGATAAGAAACATCTGTATAAACTTTTTGAGTAAAAACAGAATAATCTTTTAATCCGCGTTCCTGGGTGCGTTTGATTTCAGCATCCCAATAAGCACCTTTAACCAGACGAATGCTTAAACGTTTTTGTTGCTTTTTAGCAAGAGCAATGAGCCAATCGACAAGATATACCGTTCGTTTTTGATACGCCTGAATGACAATACCAAAACCCTCAAAGTCTTTTAAATCAGGATGCGAGAAAACATTTTGAATCACCTCAAGAGAAAGTGTTAGCCTCTCGGATTCTTCAGCATCAATGGTGATACCAATCCCTAATTCTTTTGCTTTTAAAGCCAACTCCACAACTTTTGGTACCAGCTCTTTTATAACGCGGTCTTTTTTGGCTAATTCATAGCGAGGATGAATCGCTGAAAGTTTGACGGATAGACTTGGCATTTCAAAAATGTTTTTCTTATCCACAACCGAATGACCAATGGCAATCGCTGCATCCATGTAAGCTTTAAAATATCGGAGCGCATCTTGTTCGGTGCGAGCGGCCTCTCCCAACATGTCATACGAATAACGATAGCCTTTTTTTTCTTCATCAACAGCACGCTTGAGTGCCTTTTCTATGGTCTCTCCCATCACAAATTGGTGTCCCATGATTTTCATGGATTGAGCCATAATTTGTCGAATGACAGGTTCTCCAAAACGACGTGTTAAAGAACCAATTGCCGAAAATAACCCTCTTGGACCAAGCCCCCAATTCAAAACTTTGCTTGTTGTTAAAAGCCCAAAATTGGTGAGTTTTTGAATGAGGCTATCTTCATTATCGATATGCCAATCGCCCGAGCTCATTTTGTCGCGAATAAATTTTGTCTTTGTGCCAGCATCTGGAATACGCAGCAAAGCTTCGGCCAAACACATAAGTGCCAAACCTTCTTGACTGCTCAGTTGATGAATTTGCAAAAAACCTTCAATGCTCAGTGATTTGGGTTTTTGTTTTCGAACATTTTGAATAAGCTCTGCTGCTAAATTTTCAACATTCTGAGTTTGCACGTCCGTAAAAGGATTCGTTGAAACAAGAGATTGAACCGCTTCAATTTCTGATTGACGGTATTTTTGTTGGAGATTTTTCCAAGATATTTCAAGTTCGGAAGAAAGATGAGAGGCGGTTCTTTTTTCATTCTCACGGAAAATCATGGATAACCCTACTTACATTAAATTGACACAAGATGATTTAGGTTTGATCATAACGAAAAAAAACCTATTGATACAGTTTTTTGGTGAGGAAGGCTTCAGTTAATGAACGTGCAGGAACTAAGGTGTAATAGAAATGTTAAGTTTCATCCCTAAAGCATTAACAGCACGATCTATCGTATCCAATGTGACGCTTGGATTATTGGGGTCTAATAAACGATGCAGAGCTGATCTACTCGTGTGCATCCTTTTCGCCATCACCACTTGGCTAAGATGTTGGTCTTGCATAGCTTGTTCAATCTGCCATGCTAAAACTCGTTTGTGAGCTAAAGCCGTTACTTCACTCAGAATTTCTTCCGATTCAAGAAATTCATCAAAGGAAGATCCTATATTTTTCTCTTTAATTTCTTCCATTTTTATCTACCTCTCTCATTCTTTTGTCGGAGTCTTTTGAGATTTTTTAATAAATCCATGCAAAAGAACCATCAAATTTTCATGAATACAAAAAATAACACGAGATATCTTCCCGCCTTCTAAGTTTGATCGTATCTCATAGAGTCCGCGCCCTAAAGGTTTACAGACGGGCATAACAATCGGCCAACCAAACTCAACCGTCTTAATATCAAGGCCTATCTTTTTGCGATCTTCTTTTTCAAACTTTAGAAGCCATTCTCTGACAGGCTCTTTACCAGAAGATAATTTATAGAAACGCGCTTCCAATCTTTTTGATATCATATTTATATTTCACATGTACCATAATTGGTACGTTTAAGCAAGAGAATTTTATACAATCAGGTTTGGCACCATTGTTTTCTAGAAACAAACCAGTCCTGTCGTGCGCCAACTTTACTATATTATTTATATAGAGGTTTATAAATTTTTTTGTTAGGTTCTCTTATTGCCAACAAACTAAAGAACAACTCTTGCGAAAACCCAGCAATTCTTCGATCCTCATTGACACCCGATACGTTCCATGTTGCATTCTCTTTCAGAAGCAATAGCATTCTTTCAGTATTAATGATTAAAGGCTTTAAACATAAAGGGCTGAGAAAGTTTTTTGAAACAGGCGATAAATCAGGAATTCAACCAGATCATGAACAAAGATTGCGTTTGATTTTAGCAAAAATGCATACAGCTCATGCAATTAAAGATCTTAGTTTTCCTGGCTCTGGGCTGCACCCTCTTCATCACAATAGAGAGGGACAATAGTCAATGACTGTAAAAAAGAACTGGCGCATTACCTTTGTATTTAAAAATGCTGAAGTTGAGCTGGTTGATTATGAAGATTATCATTAGTTTTTAATTAGGAGAGTTATTATGATGCACAATCCCCCTCATCCTGGAGAAATTTTAAAGGAACTTTATTTTGAACCCTTATCTTTATCGGTAACAGAGGTTGCTAAGGCTTTGGATATTACTCGAAAAACTCTTTCTGCTATCTTAAATGGTCGCTCAGGGATTAGCCCTCTCATGGCCCTTAAGCTTGCAATCGCTTTTGATACCACCCCTGAAAGCTGGCTAGAGCTTCAGAATCAATACGATTTGTGGCAAGAACAGTTGCGAACAGGAATCCCCAATATCCAACAGCTTTTTTCTGTCACAGCTCATGAAACCACGAAACACTCGCCGCTCTAAGCCGCCTTTCCTTTCAGACTCCTTATCTTCACACCCACAACGCCCATCAAACGAGAGCGTTGTTCAGCTGTGATTTCATAACGTCCAGGGAGCGTTATTTTTAAACGAGGAATGTCAGACAAAAGAATGCCAAGCTGAATACAAGCAGGACCTTTTTCACAATGATCCAAAACACTCTTCAGAGCGGCAATATCCAGGGTCTCATCAACCCACAAAAATACATTTTGGTTTTGTGTTTTCTGATCCAGCTGTTCCATGCTCTGTGCTGTTAAACGATACCCCTCATCATCAGCTCTTAAATTTACTGTTAGAAATACAGCCGTTCCAGGAATTAATTGGTCACGTGTTTCAGCATAGGTTTCTGAAAAGAACGCAACTTCATAAACGCCATAAAGATCAGACAAAGAAACAAAAGCAAATTTCTGCCCAGCCTTAGAAGTCCGTTCTTGTTTGGCCAAGATAATACCAGCAAGGTTAATACTCGTCGGCTTTGAGCTTGCTCGAGCCATTAAGTCATGGCTATTAACAAGCCTCAATGTTGATAACGTATCGCGGTAAACATCTAAAGGATGCGCACTTAAATAAAACCCAAGCGCATCAAACTCTTTTTGCAATTTCTCTAAAAGATCCCATTCTCGGCATTTAGGTAAAACAACTACAGCTCCCTTTTGAGGCCCACCCCCAAACAAAAGAGATTGTTTATTTTGTTTTTCCTGTTTGGCAAGCTGTGCTTGCGCCAAAATGGTATCGATTGCTTGAAAGATTTGCTGACGAACAGGATGAATGCTATCTAAAGCACCGGCTGCAATTAAATTCTCAAGCTGACGTTTATTTACAGCTCTTGGGTCAATACGCGCTGTTAAGTCATTAATGTTAGCAAAGAGGCCGTTTTTGACGCGTTCTTCAATAAGAGCTTCCATTGCTTGAGCACCGACGTTTTTAATAGCCGCCAAAGCATAACGAACAGAATCTCCCTCAACCGTAAAAATCACATCTGAATGATTGAGATCCGGCGATAAAAGAGTTATCTCTGCACGTTCCATGTCTTGACGATACACATTTAATTTATCTGTATTTTGCATATCGTAAGTCATAGTGGCTGCAAAAAACTGTAGTGGATAATTCGCTTTCAAATACGCTGTTTGATACGCTAACAAAGCATAGGGGGCAGAGTGTGATTTGTTAAATCCATATCCGGCGAACTTAGCCATTTGATCGAAAATCTGGCTGGCAACTGAGGGCTCAACGCCATTTTTAACGGCTCCCTCTGTAAACAAAGCCCGCTGATCATCCATCTCTGATTTAATCTTTTTACCCATCGCACGACGCAACAAATCAGCAGCGCCAAGTGTATACCCTCCTAACACCTGAGCAATTTCCATAACCTGTTCTTGGTAAACCATAACACCATAAGTTGGCTCGAGAATTGGTTGTAGAGCGGGCTGCAAATAGGTAACGGCCTCTTCCCCATGCTTACAGGCAAGATATCTTGGAATGTCGTCCATCGGCCCTGGACGGTAAAGAGCCACAAGTGCAATCAAATCTTCAAAACGATCTGGTTTTAGTTTGCGCAAAACATCACGCATGCCCGCACTTTCAAGCTGGAACACACCAACCACTTCGACGCGACAAAGAAGCTCAAATGTTTTTGGATCATCTAAAGGAATGGTACTGATATCAAGATCAATTCCAGTTTTTTGTACTAGATCACAGCATTTTTGAATGACGGTCAGAGCTTTCAAGCCCAAAAAGTCAAATTTCAAAAGACCTGCAGCTTCTACATATTTCATACTAAATTGCGTCGCTGCCAATGTTGATTTCTCATCTTTATAGAGAGGAACGAGATCATCCAAAGGACGATCGCCAATCACAACACCTGCAGCATGAGTTGATGCATGACGATAAAGCCCTTCGAGCTTCATGCCGATATCAATTAATTTTGCAACAGTTTCATCTTCTTCTTGTTGTTGTTTTAGAGCGGGCTCCAGCTCCAAAGCCTGCTCTAAAGTTACCGGATTGGCTGGGTTATTAGGCACAAGCTTGGAAATGCGATCCACCTGTCCGTATGGCATTTGCATCACGCGACCAACGTCACGAAGAACAGCACGAGCCTGCAATTTACCAAAAGTGATAATGTGCGCAACCTTATCCTCGCCATATTTATCCCGCACATAACTGATCACCTCATCTCGGCGATCCTGACAAAAGTCGATATCAAAGTCAGGCATAGAGACGCGTTCTGGATTTAAAAAACGCTCAAAGAGAAGGTTAAAACGTATTGGATCCATATCTGTGATCGTTAAAACCCATGCAACCAATGACCCAGCGCCGGATCCACGACCAGGACCAACGGGAATGCCTTGGTTTTTAGCCCATTTGATAAAATCAGCAACAATCAGAAAATAACCTGGAAAGCCCATCTTTTCGATAATTTCAAGTTCATATTCTAATCGTTCAAAGTAGTTTTTTTTGAGTGCTTCATGCTGACTTTGATCGGTATGCAGAGGGTAAACCTCTTTTTCCAAGCGTTTTTCCAACCCAAGGTGAGCTTGCTCTCGCAATTCATCTGTCTCACTTCTACCTGACTCAGTTAGAAAAGGAGGCAAAATCGGTTTACGGGGAAGCGGCATAAAATGACAACGCTGAGCAATAACGCTTGTGTTTTGAATAGCTTCAGGCAGATCAGCAAATAGCTTGCTCATCTCTTCACTGTTTTTGAAATAATGATGCGGTGTCACACGACGACGATTGTCCTGACTGATATAGCTTCCCTCAGCAATGCATAAAAGCGCATCATGAGCTTCATACATACTCGGCTTATCAAAAAACACATCATTCGTTGCAACGATTGGAATATTGTATTCAAGAGCAAGCTCTAAGAACTGAGGTTCAATCCGCTTTTGCTCAACCAGACCGTGACGCATCAATTCAATATAAAGACGGTCTCCAAATATTTTTTGAAGCGTTTTTAAAAGATCAATTGCTTCATCTTTCTCTTGAGCGTTCAAAAGATGTCCCACAGGACCAAGATGTCCCCCTGTTAATAAAATAAGCCCTTGATTGCGTTCTTCTAATTCACTGAGTGTAATATGCGGTTCATTTAAATTTTGTTGCCTCAAATAGAAATGACTGACAAGTTTGAGAAGGTTTTTATATCCCTGTTCACTTTGCGCAAGAAGCACAATGGGACGGACGGGATGTTTGTCACTAAAAAGCATTTGGATCTGGCAACCGATAATGGGTTGAATTCCCTCCTCCGCGCAAGCCATCGCAATTTCAAGAGCGCCAAACAAATTGTTTGTGTCTGTAATACCAATAGCGGGCATTTGATAGCCTTGGCAAAGCTTTGCGATGTTTTTGGTGTGGATAGCTCCCTCTGCTAGCGAATAAGCACTATGCAGGCGTAAATGTATATACCCTTCATGATTCAAGCTCTGGGTTCGTCGCTCTTCGGGAATCTTCGGTGCTCGAGTATCATCTATACACTCCGCTCCTCGACCCTCGAGCTCCTGCCCAGCTTCTTGAATCTTATTGGGTATAAATGGAGATGAAGATGTTTGCATGTTTTATATTTAAAGGGCAAAAGCATTTTTATCAAGAAGCATGAACAGATTAAGAGCAGTTACCTTTTCTCAATATTTTCATCCAAACGAAAGGCCCATTTGATCGTTTGCGCCTCTTCTTTTACAAGGGGTGTCAAAAGCATCAAATACGGCAACCCTGTTTCTTTGCAATGTTGCCAAAGGGCATCGCTCGCTCCTTTTGTGATAAAACTCCATGTTTGCACTGTTTTTTTTGACTCTCCTTTTCCTGCAATTGCAGCAGATGGATAGACTTTAATTTTAATTTTCTTTGTGGTTTGCGATAAAACTTCGACATTCCTAGAAAAAATGAACCGGACTGCGGCCATTGCTGGTTGAGAAAGAGTAAAGATATCATGTCCTCTAAAGTCCCCTTCTTCTCCGCCTAGATAAAGTTGTCGCTGGTGTCGATAAGAAACGCCTCGAATGAACTGATCAAAGTCAGCTGAAAGATAGCCATTTCCATCTTTGCTGTGTCTTTTCAGCGCAAGACTTCCCTGGTCATTATCAATCTTAAGCCAGGAATGATCGGAAAGCTGAACGATCAGATCAGAACGTCTAAGAATTCGTTGCCTGCCAACACTCCATTCGAAATCTAAAATATTAACGCCTGGCTCTCCCTCTGTTGTTAAAAGCGGCACTTCATTATAAGAAGGTTTGACATTCAGTAGAATCAACCCTGACTTCCCTATGCATCTTTCGTAGCCCATATAAGGCGCACGACCAGGAGGACGCCCTCGTACATCGGCCAAAGACAAAGCCATATCAACAACGGCAGGTGAAATATTTTCAGGATCAAAGCTTAGAGAACAGGGATCGATATTGCCTGCAAAATCAGCTAATCCCCCGTCCCCATGCCGGAAGAGTCTGACCATAGGCGCCATCACATTAATGGCTTGTTGTAAAAAAGGAGGATCTTCAGCTTCTATATTTTTTAAAAGGGAACGAATATCAATCAGATCTCGCAAAATAATGAGCTGCAAAGCTGGGGATCGACTGACATGCCCTCCATCAGCCAAAATCTGCGCTTTTAGAACTTTTTGAAGACTGTTCACAAAAGAAGGGATCCTCCCTTTTTGTCTTGGTAAAGTGCAAGCACAAGCAATGAGGCTTTTTAAGACGATGAAAGCCTGCAAAGGATCGGTGATGCTTGTGTAAATGCGACGCAAATAGCGGTACTGCTTCATCAAGCTTCTAAAAAAGGCTTGCTTAAAAAAATCATCCGCACTGGCTCCAAAGAAATCATAAACAGAAATCCAGCTCGATAGGCGATTGGCTGTAATGTCAGGGCGCCAAGCAGGAGATAGCCAGCTCTTTGTAGACCAAGAATGATTCTGATTGATCCAGTGCATAATCAGTTGACGTGCTCTTTTCCTGCTGGGGTTCGTACTGATAGCACGCAAATCCTTGAGCCATTCAAACCCGTGCAATCTGGGCAGAAGAGGACTTGGGCACCGATCAGGCCGCCCTAAATAATCCAAACAATCTTTAAGAGGGATCAGTTGCCCACGAAAAGGAAACGCTCCCTCGAGTATTGTGTGAGCCACTTGAAAATTCCCAGGCCAGGGATCTGATGGGATCGTTAATAATTCAGAAGTAGACCGCCCTAAAAGAGTTACCCCATACAGACGATACTTTTGCGCCAGTCGATGCAAAAAATAACTGAACTGAGACAAGACGGGATGTTGACTCATTGTTTCCTTAGATCTTCAATACGAGATTTATAAACGTCAGAAGATACAGGCATATCCTTTGAAAAAACATACTGACCCGTCACAAGAACGTCAGCGCCCGCACAGGTAATTTCTTTGGCTGTTGTTTTATCAACACCGCCATCGACTTCTAATAATATAGGATATTTATGTGTATCAATTAACTTTCTTAAGGCTTTTAATTTTTCAAGAGGATGGGCTATAAACTTCTGTCCGCTAAATCCTGGATTAACAGTCATAATTAAAATGAGATCGATTATTTCTAGCAAAGGATACACCGTTTCAATGGGTGTCCCCGGACTCAAAGCGATGCCAGCTTTAACACCATGGCTTTTAATTTTTTGCAACGTTCGATGCGGGTGAAAATCAGCCTCAGGATGAATCGTTATGTAACTGGCGCCGGCTTTGGCAAAGGCATCAATAAAAGCATCTGCAGGCGAAATCATCAAGTGTACATCGATTGGCAATTGAGAAATCTTTTTAATTTGCCTTACAAATTCAGGACCAAAAGTTAGATTGGGCACAAAATGCCCATCCATGATATCAAGATGAAGCCAGTCAGCACCTGCTTTGGTAATAAGATCAATTTCTGTCTGTAGATTCAAAAGATCCGCAGAGAGGAGCGATGGCGCAATGATTGTTTTTTGACCTGACTGAGGCATATGAAATAACTAAATTTAAAAATCCTTACGATATAACCTAGGCAATAACTCTGGAAGAAATCAAGAGGGTTCATTTTCAAATTGTTGAAGTGTTTAAAAAACGTCAAATCAAAAGATCATCAATTCCCGGAAGGTTGATAAAGCGAGCAATTTAGAGGGTTTTGTGATAAATTTTTTGCAAGTCTCGACTAAACCCAGTGTTATTAAGTTATGTATGCAACCCGTTCTTGTTTTTGCCCCAGCTATTTAGTGGGTGTTATTCACTGAACCTTAACCAAAAATTACACCTAATCCTCTTCGGGAATTGTTGCTGCCCTTTTGGTCTATTTGTTGATTCTCTGAATATATGATATGTTGGAGTTGAACAACTAAGGACATAAGTTAAAGCTAGTATGAGCCAAGACATTCAAGACAGAGATGCAGAAGACCTGAAAAAAGCCGTTTTAAAACTTATCACCAATAGCCATCATTTGGTAACCAAGCATGAAATTGCTAAAGTTTTGGGAGTTAAGGGAGCGCGTCGCAGGCTATTGAAGCACATTCTTGCTGAATTAAAAGAAGAAGGTTATGGTTCTAAACTTAGAAAAAAAGAGCCACCAGTTAATTCTGAAGTAACGAATAAAGAGAAGTTTCGTTATAAAAAGGATGAAACAGAATTTCATTTGGGTCTTTTTCAAAGAAAACATAATGGTTCAAGTTTGGTCCCTTGCCACAGAAAAGATACCTTTCCGGGTGTGTTTTGCGAAAAAGATCTAGCAGATACTCTGACCGAAGGTGATGTTGTTTTTTATCACCTAAAAGGAAAAAAAGTTCATATCGATGTAAGATTGGGGTCAATCACTGATCCAAAAGTCTTTAGTTTGATGGCTGTTTATGCTCACAAACTCCCTTATGACTATAATCAAGATGCCTTGGACTTGGCTTCAAAGGGTAAAGTTCCCCCACTTGGAGATCGTGTTGATTTAAGAAACATTCCGCTTGTGACTATCGATGGCGAAGATGCCAGAGATTTCGATGACGCCGTATGGGCCGCAGCTGATATTGATCCTCAAAACGTAGGCGGATGGAGAATGATTGTTGCCATCGCTGATGTTTCTTATTATGTACGCCCTGCTGATGCTTTGGACCGTGAAGCTTATCTAAGAGGGAATTCTGTTTATTTTCCTGATCGCGTTGTCCCAATGTTACCTGAGGCTTTATCGAACGATCTTTGTTCTTTAAAACCCCATCAAGATAGAGCATGCTTGGTCGCTGAAATAGTTATCGATAGCTATGGCAAAATTAAATCACATCGGTTCAAACGTGGACTCATGAGGTCGTGTGCGAGGCTTACCTATGCACAAGTCCAAAATGCCATCAATGGAACACTTGATGACGTAACAAAACCTATTTATGAAGGGGTGATTAAACCCTTGTATGGCGCTTACAAAACACTTTTAAAAGCGCGACATAAACGCGGAACATTGGATTTAAACATCCCTGAACGTCAGGTTAAATTTGATGAAAAAGGATTTGTTAAAGATATTGTTCCAAGAGAAAGATTAGATAGCCATCAACTTATTGAAGAGATGATGATTGCAGCTAATGTGGCTGCTGCTAAAACATTGCTTGTTAAAAATTGGCCAACTCTTTTCCGTATTCATGACATACCTGATGCAGCGCGCGTTGAAAACCTAAGGACGCTTTTAAAATCGTTTAAGATCACTATTCCTAAGGCTGAGAAACTTTCTCCTATCCAGTTCAATCAAATTTTAACAGAGTCGTCTGCGTCTCCTTACATGCGTCTTATTAATGATTTGGTTTTGCGTTCCCAAGCTCAAGCACGTTATGCTCCTCAAAATATTGGGCACTTTGGCTTAAGTTTGGCCCAATATTGCCATTTTACGTCACCTATTCGACGTTATTCAGATTTGGTTGTTCACCGCGCTTTAATAGAGGCTTTGGAGTTGGGTGAGGGAGGTCAAGAATCTCTCCCGCTAGAAGTTTTGGAAATGATTGGCGATCATATTTCAGCAACGGAACGTATCGCAGCAACGGCAGAGCGAGAAGTGATGGATCGCTATCTCGCCTCTTATTTAGAAAATCAAGTTGGATCTTCTTTCAAGGGCAGCATCGTTGGCGTTAGCAGTGCGGGTCTTTTTATTGGTTTGGACGATAACGGTGCACAAGGGTTTGTTCCCAAAAGCCGTCTGCCAGGTGATTATTATGTTTTTGACACCAACCTTCATCGTTATATAGGGTCGCGCACAAAGAAAGTTTATCAACTGGGGCAACCTCTGACAGTCTTATTGGATGCCGCTGATCCCATAACGTGTTCCATTTCTTTTTCATTAACAGGACAGAGTATGCCAAAAGGAAGAGATTCTTCTAAGTCAGAAAAGAGTTTCAGTCCTCGAGAGGGATTTGAGCGGAAAAAGGGCGTTTCTAATCGAGACATAGGGATGCATTATCGAGAACAAGCTTTGGAGCGAAAAAAGAAAAAACGAGAAGAGACAAAAAAGCCAAAGACTCATGCACCCAAAAGCCCAACACCGTAGCTGGACGATTCTTGCTCTTTTGATGTGTGCCGCGGGTGTTGCGCTGATTATTCTGGGAGCTCTTAGAGAAAACGTGGTTTTTTTTGTAACGCCCTCTGAATGGATTGAAAAACAAAAAGATAATACCCCTGTTAGCACCAAGATGATGCGTTTAGGCGGTATGGTTGCAAAACAAAGCCTGATTAAAGAACGCGATCAAATTACTTTTAAAATCACCGATGGCAAACATTCTATTAATGTTTTTTACCAAGGGGTTTTGCCTGATCTTTTCCGAGAGGACCAAGGCGTTGTGGCCGAGGGAAACTTTGAAGCGAATAGCAGCTTTAAGGCGACACGAATCTTAGCCAAGCATGATGAAAATTATATGCCTAAAGAAGTTGCTGATGGGCTGAAAAGACAGGGCTAAAGCATGATGATTTGGAATAAAACACAATATTGCAAGAACAAGGATAGGCATGAGAGCAGCTTCTGTGGACTCAAGAAGAAATTCACTAAAATTGTATCGGAAATTAACCAAAAATTAACTTTTCCTATACAGTCCCCCACCCTCAGAAGGGCGGGGCCACCCACTACCCCAGACTCCGGCTGGAATTGGATAAAATCCTCCCCCATGCCGCTAAACCTGTCGAAAAAAAACAGGGCGGGTACCTTTCTGTGGGCGCCAATACAAACGTCTGTAATTATAACAATAATGCAAAATAGTTAACAAATGGATAATTTTTGCAAAAATATTTGTATGCCTATTGTCATTCCAGAAAGTAGGCGAGTCCAAGCTTTAGCTTGGAGAACGAGCCACTTATCAGGAATCCAGGCCATTTTTATAGTTTTTCTGGATCCCGGATATCAAATCTCACTAGCGGCAAGTCGCAGTTCGACTAGGTTCCGGGATGACAGTGTTTTTTTAAGTTGTGACACCTTGGTATACCCACGACATTTCAAGATACTTGGATTGCCACGTCTCTACGCTCCTCGCAAAGACGCCCCTACCGTCATCGCGAGCGAAGCGTGCCGATCCAAAAACCATATGATCGGTTGGTCGCAGCCATGCGAGTTTCGCAATAACAAACCGGATCTCCCAGTATGACCTCCGCTCTCTTCGGTCAAGCATGCCTACTCATAGCTTCGCTGTTTTGCGTCAGTCACATCCTTTTAAAAAAATTCAGACCAGTATTTTCTCATGTCATATTTTTCTGGATCGCCATCGCCTTTGGGACACTTATGTGGGCGCATGTCACCTCAGATTTTTCGTATCTGAATGTTGTTCAGCATTCTCATACATCAAAACCCCTTCTCTATAAAATCAGTGGTGTTTGGGGAAATCACGAGGGATCAATGCTTCTATGGGTGTTGATCTTAAGCTTTTACACCAGTCTTTCTTCCTATTTCCTCCCTCAAAATCTCAAAGAACCAACGGGTCGCATTTTAACCTCGATTATTTTAGGATTTCTTATTTTTGTTCTGATTGCTAGCGATCCGTTTATCACCTTAGAAATTCCTTTGTTAGAGGGCAATGATCTGAACCCCTTGCTGCAAGACCCAAGCTTGGCTATCCATCCCCCCATTCTCTATGCGGGTTATGTTGGTTGCAGCGTCCCCTTTGCCTTATGTGTAGTTGCTTTGTTGCAGGGAACTCTCTCGATAAATCATATTTCAGCGCTTCGTTTTTGGATGCTTGTTTCGTGGAGTTTTATGACCGCGGGCTTAGCTTTGGGCAGTTTTTGGGCTTATTATGAACTGGGATGGGGTGGGTTTTGGTTCTGGGATCCGGTTGAAAATGCGGCCCTTCTTCCTTGGTTAACAGCAACGGCTTTCTTGCACAGTATTATTTGCGCTCAAAAGCAGCAAACTTTGACACGCGTATCTCTTTTGTTAGGCATCCTCACCTTTGGATTATGTCTTTTTTCTCTATTTTTTGTTCGCTCTGGACTTTTAACATCAGTCCATAGTTTTGCCGTTGATCCTGAACGGGGTGTCTTGTTGCTCATTCTTTTATGTACTTTCACGCTTCCCTCTATCGTTTTGTGGATATGGAGATTCTCTATTTTTCAAGGCTTACCCATCTCTTCACCTTGGTCACGCCCCGGCATGATAGCACTTAATAACGTATTTTTATTTTGTGGCACGGCGACCATTTTTATATCCATTCTCTATCCGCTGATTCTCTCTTATTTTGGAAAAAGCATTACAATCGGCACACCTTATTTTCAAGCAACGTTTATTCCTTTGATGCTGCCTTTGTTAGGATTGATGGGGGTCGGCATTTGGAAACATTACGAAAAGCTTTTGTCGGCTTTTAGTGCTTCGCTTCTTTCCGTCTTGTTGTGTTGGTGGTTATTACCACATCCTTCGTTTCTTGCTTTCTTTGCCACAGGATTATCAGTTTGGGTAATGATCAGTACTCTTCTTTATCTGAAATCACATCCAATCAATCTTAAAACTCTTTCGATGATTTTTGCTCATTTTGGTTTGGGTTTATGTGTTTTGGGCATGGTGTGCTCCACTTATGGAGAAATTGAACAGCATGTCTTTCTTAAAAAAGAGGAGTCTTTTAATATTGCAGGCTACACAGGCGCATTTAAAAATTTACAAATAAAACAAGGTCCCAATTATACGGCTCATCAAGCTGTTCTAAACATCTCCCATTCAGGAAAAGAGATAACGCAGTTGGTTCCAGAAAAACGATATTACGAAACGCAGAAAATCATTCACAATGAAACAGCGATTTATTCCACTCTTTTTTCACACATCTATACAGCCCTTATTGATGATTCAAACGAAACTATAGAACTTAAAGTTCATTATAAACCTTTTATGAATTTATTATGGTTCGGGATTATCTTAATGGTTGTAGGGGGTGCTTTAGGGGCAATCAAACGGTTTTCGTTTTTATCATCCTCTAACTCTACTCTGTCATCCTCGGACTTGTTCCGAGGATCTGTCATCTGCCTGTTGCTTATAGGGGGGGCTTCTTATGCAAGCAATACTGAAGAAACAGCACATTCTCTTTATAAGAAAATCATTTGCCCAGTCTGCGCAGGGCAAGTCTTAGAGGATTCACAAAGTGATCAAGCAATCCTTATGAAACAAGATATTTTTCAATCTCTAAAAGAAGGACAATCAGAAGAAGGTGTCCTTCAGGACTTAATAAAAAAATATGGAGAAAATATCACTTTGAAACCTCCTTTAAAATTGCACACAATTCCTTTGTGGTTGCTGCCTTGGGCGTTGTTGTTTGGTTCAATCTTTGCTATTCTCCTTAGGTGGAAACGCCCAAAATCAGGATAAAAAGTTGGAACAGTTTATTGCCTTTGTACAAGAATGGGGATACTGGGCAGTTTTTTTGGGATCTTTAATCGAAGGCGAGTCTGTTATTTTAACGGCGAGTTCTATGGCTTACGCTGGTTATCTCTCCCTTTACAAAATTATGATTATTGCGTTTTTTGGTACATTGATCGCTGATCAAGTGTTGTATTTTGTGGGGCGTGCTTATGGGCCTGCAATATTTGAACGTTTTCCAAGTTTAAAAAAATCTTCAGAGAAAGCTTTTAGACTTCTTCACAAATACGATATTTGGTTTATTATTCTTTCACGTTTTATTTATGGTATTAGAATTAGTAGTGCCGTTGTGATTGGTGCAGCTGGAATCTCCCCCCAGCGTTATATTCCTCTAAATATTTTATCAGCGATCATCTGGACACTTGTCAGCTGCATCAGCGGTTATTTGTTAGGGGACGTTATGATCAGCATCATTGAGAATTTCGAAACGGTTCAGAAATATTTTCTAAGCGTTATTCTGCTTATTATTATTATGATAGGTGCTTGGGCCGCCTGGAAAAGAAATAAATAATTATATACCCAATGAATTTCAAGAAACCTGCAGGAAAACAAGGGTCGAGGAGCGGAATGTATATGGAAATACATGAGCACCGAAGATTTCCGAACTTTGACGAACAGGGTTCTTGAAAGGTGAAGGGTGTATCAAAGAGTCTGGCGAACCTCGTACATACTCTCCATAAAGAAATACCGCATGCGTCTCAGAGCTTTTGCCTCAAGTTGACGAACTCGCTCTTTGGTGATGGAAAGTTTTTTACCAAGCTCTTCTAAAGTCAAAGGAGAATCAGTCAAACGTCTTTGTGTGATGATGTATTGTTCTCTTGGATTCAGGCAGCCCATCGCTTCTTCAATCCAGTGCAGACGATTTTGTTCTGAATGTTCTTCAACACTTGTTTCTTCTGGATTTGGTCGAACATCACGTAAAAGATCCTGCCAATCTTCTTCTCCGTATTCACTGATGGGATGACTTAAAGACAGGTCATGGCCAGCAAGTCGGTATTCCATTTCCTCTACTTGTCGAATGGTCACATGAAGATGTTCTGCAATAACGGTTTGGTCTTGTAATGTCATGGTGTCTGTTGTGAGAGAAAGCAATTGATTGCGAAGGCGATTCAGATTGAAAAATAGGTTTCTATGAGCTGAAGTTGAACCCGTTCGCACAATTGACCAATTTCTTAAGATAAATTCTTGAATACAAGCTCGTATCCACCATTTTGCATAGGTAGAAAAACGCACGTCTCGAGTGTGGTCAAAACGAATAGCCGCTTGTAAAAGCCCTATATTTCCTTCTTGAATTAAATCACTGACAGGTAATCCATAGTTGCGGTAACGCAAAGCTACACTGACCACAAGACGCGTGTAAGCGCATACCAGTTCTTGAAAAGCTTTCTCATCTTGATCCTCTGACCAAGCACGAGCGAGGCTCATCTCTTTTTCTCTGTCTAGTAATGGCATTTTCATCGCTTCTCGAACGTAACTTAAATCTGCTGAATGAGAGCGTGTGTTAAGAAAATCCATCTAATAGCTCTTGGTTTGCATTAATCTTACTTAACAGTATAGTTCTTTTGTATTAACGTTCTATTAACAGTATTGTGTATTTTCTGTAAATCATTTACTGTTTTTACATTAATTTTATTCATGCGTGCAATGTTCCCAGAAAAACGTTGAAATTGTACTACTTTTATAGTACAGTTAGGTTATGAAAGAAAAACAATACATCGCTTACGAAGGCCATTCTTTTACCGTTGAATGGTATGTCTCTGAAAATGGAGAAAGTTTAGCTTTAGACTATTATCAAAGTCTTGATACTGGTCAGCGTAAGAAATTTCTTTTTCTGGCAAAGAGGATGGGTGATTTCGGCAGAATTAGTGACAAAACTAAATTTAATTACGAGGGTGACCAAATTTACGCTTTTAAGCCTCATCCAGAGAGATTTCTGTGTTTTTTCATACAGGACAGTAAAATTATCATTACCAATGGCTTTAGAAAAAAACAACAGAAATTGCCTCAGGGTGAAAAAGAACGGGCTTTAGCCTGTAGAGAAAATTATCAAAGGCGACTAAAAGAGGGGACGTATTATGAATAGAAAAAAAATATCGACATTTGACCAAGAGATGAAAGACCCTATCTTTAAAAAGGATTTTGAAGAGGGCTATAAAGAATTTCTGTGGTCAGAGTTGTTGGTTGACTTGATGGAAGAGGGGCAAAAAACAGTTAGAGGATTAGCAGATGAGGTGGGATTATCCCCCGCTGTCATTCAAAAACTTCGCACCGGCAAGCAAGAAGACTTAAAAATGAAAAACTTTGTTAATATTGCAGAAGCTTGTGGCTATCACCTTGTTTTAGAAAAAGGAACCCATCGCATACAAATTTCATAAGAGCCTTATGAAGATATCTCTCAAGATTACTCATCTAAAACAAAAGATTAGCTCTCTAAGCGATTATAACCAAAGCTCACGCGTCCATTCACTGCGGTCATTTGGTTCCAATTGCTTTGTTAAAAGAGATGATGAGCTTGGTTTTGGAATTTCCGGTTCAAAACTTAGAAAATATGTATCGCTGATTCCACATCTTAAACAAAAAAAAATACAAGAAGCTGTTGTCATAGGAAGCTCATACTCCAACAATGTCTTGGGATTAAGCCAATTATTGATTGAGCAATCCATCAAACCAACCTTGTTTTTATTGGGTGATGGCACGTCAGAGAAAATTGGAAACTACCTTTTGACGTCTCTTTTTGTTCCTGAATCTTCCATTCATTGGGTTCCAAGAGAAGAATGGCCACAGGTTGAAAGTCTGGCTGAAAAATATGCCAAACCTAGAGGTGCGTTCGTTATTCCAGAAGGGGCCTTAATGCCAGAGGCTTTCCCGGGAGCGATCACGTTGCCTTTGGATATTTTAAGAAATGAAGAAAACCTCGGGTTGAGCTTTAGCCATATTTTTACAGAGGCTGGAAGCGGTTTAACAGCCATTGCGACGATTCTCACTCTTGCTTATCTAGAAAAACAAACCTGTGTTCATGTGTTTTTATTAGCTGACGATAAAGACATTTTTATCAGCAAACTTCAGAATTTTAAGAGGCATTTTGAACGACTGACTTCACAAGACTTAGAATGGGAAGAGGTGGGAAAAAGATTTCAACTTCACATTCCAATCACAGCAAAATCATTTGGATCGGTGAACAAAACAATCATGCAACAAGTTGCTGAGATCGCTAGGGCAGAGGGCTTTCTGACAGATCCCATTTATTCAGCAAAGTTATTTTTAGAGGCTCGGCGAATCATCAAAGAGCAAGGATTGAATGGCAATAATCTGATTGTTCATTCCGGTGGTGGCTTGACATTGATGGGTTTTCAAGATCAGTTGGTGGGCTTTTAACTTGATATTAATAAAAATGTAATAATCTTAAATAAAATACTAAAAATAATAAAAAGTCATTGGACAAAATCAATGAAGCTCATAAAATTCATCGTTGCCATTACTCTTTCGACAATTTTAATCACAGGCTCTTGCTTTGCATCAGACGCACTTAAAAATGAAGCAAAGGCTTTTGGCATCTACAGCGCCGCGGATTTAAATATTAAAAACATTGAGAGCGTTGTTAATTTTCTTAATAGTGAAGTGGCGCAAAAATTCGCGGCTGACCATTATGTAAGCAAAGAGAAAATAGAGGCTCATATTGTTCTTTTAAAGCAGGATGATCCGGAGGCATGGTCTAAGCTGAAATCAAAGCTTCAATATTTTGATGTTATTCCAGACAGTCAAGCTATGCTAGATGAAGCAAAAGAGCTTGGTATTAAGAGTGCAAGTGATTTAAATATTAAAACCGTCGAGAACGTTATTAAGTTCCTTGATAAACCACATATTCTATCATTCGCAAAAACACTTTTTAACAAAGATGATGACGGAATAAAGAAACAGATTACCCTCTTGCAGTCAAATGATTCGTTGGCGTGGTATCAGTTGAACGTGCTCGCTACAAAGGTTGGTCTCGATAAAGACATTGGTGCGCCTTTATCGTTTCCACTTGCCAGCTCTAAACGATCAGGGTAGATTGGGACAATATAAGGGGTCGTAGCTCAGTTGGGAGAGCGCTACAATGGCATTGTAGAGGTCAGGGGTTCGATTCCCCTCGGCTCCACCAGATTTTTCTTTTCCGAAATTTAAATATATAAAATGGTCATTACTTCCCACAAAGAAACAGCATTCGCAACGCTAGAGTCATTGGCAGATCAGCTGGAATCTTGCGACGCCATCGACGTGGATTATGATGGAAAGATGCTGTCCATTGAACTAAGTCCAGACCAAGTTTACCTGCTCAACTATCATGAACCCATGAATCAACTCTGGCTTTCTTCTCCTGTTTCAGGAGCGCATCATTTCAGTTTTGAAGAAGGACATTGGCAATCGACACGTAATAAAACTGGATTAAATACTTTACTTGCTGCAGAATTAGAACATCAACTTGGTTACAATTTAGAGTTATCCCATGCGTGAAAAAAGTGAACATGATTTTGCAATCGGCGAAAAACGGCCACCAGGACGTAACCATCCTTTGCGCTCGCTTAAAGAATTTGGTCTTTTAAAGCATTTTTTATCACCCTATAAGGGCAAAATAACCCTCGCTCTATTTTCCTTGTTACTTGCCTCAAGTATGGTTCTGGCCCTCGGATCTGGTGTTCGTTATTTAATAGATGGTGGTTTTGTTGGGCAAAGCGCTGAACAACTCCCAACAATTCTAACATCTCTTGGTATTGCTGTCGTTCTTTTGGCTCTGGGTAGTTTTGGCAGAACATATTATGTAGCTTGGTTGGGTGAAAGAGTTGCGAATGATCTAAGGCGTGAAGCTTTTCAACACATCCTGCAGTTAGAAGTCAGTTTTTATGAACAAATCCGTGTTGGTGAGCTTATCTCACGTCTGACAACAGATACATCCCTGATTCAAATTTTGGTTGGAACATCAGTTGCAATTGCTATTCGCAATCTACTTTTGCTTGTGGGTGGGGTTATTATGATGATCTCTATTTCAGCCAAACTCAGTTTATATTGCCTGGCGGTTGTTCCTCTTGTTATTGTTCCCATCGTTTTATTGGGGCGTCGTGTTCGTCATCATTCAAAGATGTCTCAAGACAGACTCGCTGATATTGGTGGTTACATAGATGAATGCCTCAATCAAATTCGAACGGTTCAGGCTTTTAATCACGAAGGCATCGATAAATTAATTTTTCGCAATTATTCAGAAAATGCTTTTGCTGCTTCTGTTAAACGCAGTCGCGCTCGTGCTTTGATGGCCGGTATTGTCATGACCCTTGTTTTTACAGCGGTCAGCGTTGTTCTATGGTTAGGCGCTATCGATGTTGCAAGCCTACAACTGACAGCAGGTGAATTATCAGCGTTTGTATTTTATGCGGTGGTTGCTGCCGGCTCTGCGGGTTCTTTTAGTGAACTTTTTGCTGATCTGCAAAGGGCCGCGGGTGCCACAGAGCGCCTTTTAGAATTATTCTCTTTCCCGATTTCAGCGTCCAATCAACAAAAACGCCCTCTGCCCGTGATATCACGTGGGATCTTGGCGATGCACAATGTTTCCTTTGCATACCCAAGTCATCCAGAGCGTGAAGTTTTAAAGAGGGCCACTTTATCAGTTGCTCCTGGCGAAAACTTAGCCATTGTTGGCCCCTCTGGTGCGGGAAAAAGCACCATCTTTTCTCTATTATTACGTTTTTACGATCCGCAATCTGGGTCCATTTATGTAGATGGCATGGATATAAAAGATGCATCTGCGCAGGATTTGCGGAATCGAATTGGAATCGTGTCACAAGAACCTGCTCTGTTTTCGACAACCATCTATGAAAACATTCTCTATGGACGGCCAAACGCGTCCGAAGAAGAAGTATGGGGCGCGGCTGAGGTTGTTAAGTTGGGTGATTTTTTATCCATTCTTCCTCATGGCATTAATACTGTTGTTGGTACGAGAGGCATTCGGTTATCTGGTGGGCAAAAACAGCGCATTGCGATTGCCCGTGCAATCCTAAGAAATCCAAGCATTCTCCTTTTGGACGAGGCGACCAATTCTTTGGATGCTGAAAGCGAACATGCGGTTCAAAATGGCCTAAAGCACCTGATGAAAACCCGCACAACAATTGTGATCGCACACCGTTTAGCAACAGTATTGAATGCGGACCGAATTGTGGTTTTGGATCAAGGTGAAATTAAGGCTGTTGGAACGCACGCTGAATTGATTACGCAAGATGGTCTTTATCGCCGTTTGGCAACGCTGCAATTTGCGGACTCGGTTGCTTTAAGTCAGGGAATGAATCCTTTTTTGAAAAAGCATGCGTAAACATTGTTGTCGCTATAAACTCCCATAAAAACGACTGAAATCTTTGTTGACTTCACAGTATGTTCACACTAAAATGCATAGTATGTTGAGGTTTTTTAAGATTGTAAAAATGAAAATTGATGAGATTCTTCAAGGAAATGAAGGAACTACCCTAGAATTTAAAGAGAACATAAAATCTGAAGATAAGATTATCTCAACACTGATTGCTTTTTCTAATACCTCTGGAGGTCGTGTGATTATAGGGGTGCAGGATAAAACACGACATATTGTAGGTGTTGAAGATCCTCATAAAGTCACTGAGGTACTTTCCAACAAAATTCATGAAATGATAGAGCCTAGAATTTTACCCAATATAGAAGTTATTCCTTATAGAAACACTCATTTGATATCAGTAGAGGTTTACCCAAGTTCTGTCAGGCCCCATTATATAAAATCAAAAGGTAGAGAAACCTCAACATATGTTCGAATAGGGTCAACAACACGGCAAGCTGATGCAGCTTTACTAAAAGTGATTGAAAGATCAACCATCGCTAAAACTTTTGATGAAGAGCCATGCTATGAAACAAGCTGTGAAGATATTGATTTCACAGCTGCTACACAGTTGTTTGAACCTCATAGGAAACTACAACAAAGTGATTTTGTGTCACTTGGAATCATTGTAAAGCAAGGTAAAGAATTAATGCCAACTGTTGGCGGAATTCTTTTGTTTGGAAAGGACCGTCTTAAGTTTTTCCCTGATGCTTGGATTCAAGTTGGTGCTTTTGAGAGATTTGAAAAGACAAAAATTTTAGACACTCAAAAAATTACAACTTTTTTTCCTCAAGCAGTTGAGGAAACTCTTAACTTTGTTAAAAGAAATCTGCGTGTTGGGTTGGAAATTAATAATATCCAGCATCAAGAAGTCTGGGAAATTCCTAAAGTGGCTTTGCGAGAAGCTATTATCAATGCTGTTGTCCATACAGACTATTCTTTAGGGGCTACCATTAAAGTTGCTGTTTTTGAAGATCGAGTTGAGATAGAAAATAGTGCTCTTTTACCATGGGGGTTAACGTTTGAGGATTTGAAAGCGGGTGTTTCAAAACTACGCAATCCAATAATAGCTCGTGTTTTTAATGAGTTAGGATTAATTGAGCAATGGGGCAGCGGTATTACAAGAATGACTAATGCTTGTTTAGAAGCAGGCTTAGAAGCTCCCTATTTTGAAGAAATTGGCCCTCGCATTCGGGTCACCTTTTATAAGCAAAAGGTGAGTCAATTTATTATGAATGATCTTGATCAATTTATCTTTGGTCTTTTGACTTTTTGTGGGCCTCTGTCCACACACCAAATTACCAGTTGTGTTGGTATTAGTAAACGTTCTGTCATTAATAGGCTTTCTGGGATGGCAGATAAAGGACAAATAATAGAACTATCTCAAAGCCCAAATGATCCCAAGAAAAAATACTCTTTAAGAGAAAATACTGGAAAGCTGCAAAAAATGAATCTTGTTAAAGAAACTGTATGGCACAACAGCATGGATCATCTTGGAAACCTCTTGGTTCGGTTAGAGATAGGAAAGAATTGCATTGATTTTGTTTTTAGTAGAAATACAATTGACGATTACTTTCTAGATGGGGGAGGCTCTACTTTGAGAGAGCAAGCTAAGATAGTAGTAAAAGATATTGTTGGTTCTGATCCTATATTTGGTGAAGTTCTCTTAAAGGCGTTGGCTGATGAAAAGGTTAAGGAAGCTTTTGAAAAAAGACAAATTGCTAAGTACCAGACTCAGCCGAAGGATTTTCTAGAAAAAGATTATAGGTAAATTTCTTCGTATCTGCCAACCAAGCCGTAATTAAAAAAACAGGAATTATATCACATTTCGAAAATAGCACTAAAAAGTCCTGGGCTTTCTTAAAATTTGCGTTTTCTTAACCCTTTTTGTTATTCTGAAAATGAAGAGATAATCAGGAGCCAAAAAGCAAAAGAAACATAGAGAGTACATCTGCAGAACTCTCTTACCTCTCAAGCTCAAGGCAACAAAAAAACCAGGGACGGACATAATTCTTTTCTTCCCCCTGGTTTTAGGCAAAGTTAAGATTCCTTATGGGTAGTAGCGAACCTAAACAGGAAGCAGCGCAAAACTTGACATTGCCATTCTGATCATCGCCCTCTTAAAGTTTGGTCCGCTGGATTTTGAGAACTTCGCCAGTTAATGGAGAAAAGGATCAGTGTCAGATTAAGGCAGGCTGTTGTGAGCCATAGAAACAACCAGCGACAAGGGTATAAGCTACAATTATCCCCTCCCTTTAAAACCAACTCTTGAGGGTCAGAGCTTTTAAAGTGTACGAGATTCTCAAAATACAGCGGACAGTTTTTTCCATACTGTCAGAAAAGAGAAAGAAAAAAATGAATTGGAATTAAAATGAACATTTTTACAGGTTTTGTTGCCTTTCAGGTCATTTGGTGGACAGTCTTTATGGCGGTACTTCCCATGGGTGTCCAAGTTGATGAAAACCCCGAAAAAGGGTTCGCCACAAGTGCACCTGTCAAACCTGAAATTAGAAAAAAGGTTATTCTGACAACCAAAATTTCTGCTATTTTGTGGGTGATTGCTTTTGTGGTGATTCAGTTTAATCTGATTGATATTTTTTGAAAAATGGTCGGAACGACGGGATTCGAACCCACGACCCCTATCCCCCCAGAATAGTGCGCTACCAGGCTGCGCTACGTTCCGAACATACTCAACAATATAAGCGATCCAATGGATCAAAGGCAATAAGAGAAAAATCGGCTTGATTTCCACAGATGAAGTGGGCATAAGAATGAGCATATTATCATTCCCGAATCTGCTCTTGTCATTCTCGGACTTGTTCCGAGAATCTCAGGAAGGGGTTAACAAACTTCAAAAGATCCTCGGAACAAGTCCGAGGATGACAGTAGCGTTGAAAGATACTTAAGCAACAACTAAAGGAATAAAAATGATCAAAAAAATTCTACTATTAGCCCTATGCCTCAGCTGGATACCAGCGATGGCAGCGGCACCGACAACCCAATTTGATTTTAACATGATACATGGTCAAACAGATTCGCTTCACATGCGTTCTATAACGTCGCGTGATAAAGATGCTTTTGGAGTTCTTCTAGATGATCTAAAAAAAGATCCAACAAATCCATCGGTTGGAATCAGTGCGGTTGATGCTCATGTCATCAGACGAGAAAAAGAGAACAACTCTTATCACATGATGGTGTTTATGGTTCCAGGAGAAACATTGTTTCCAGTGGTTATCCAGGGGCGTATGCCTGTTTTTGGTGCTGCCGCTGGTAAAGGTTATGATCCATTAGAACATGCTGCCATTATTGCCAAATGGAAAAGTTTAGGCGTTCGTCAAACTGTAGGTGAAGGAACAGATGACGCACATGATGAGAGAGTTAGAAACTTTGGTCTTCTCAATTTTGTACCATTGATCCCTTCAACTTTGACAGATGATGCGCGAAGAGAAATTTATACGGGCATGGTGGATCTTGCAAAAGCTTTAAGAGCTCAAGGAAAATTAATGCCTCTCGAGAACAGTCACAAACTCGAATGTACGGATGCAGCTTTGCCCAATCATGTGGTCATGCTGTTAGATCCTAAATTCAGAGATTTGGGATTGTTGGAATCTATGGGTTGGTCAGTTGATAGAAATCCTGAATTCGAGAAGTTTTATAATGCTCCTCGAGTTGTAGTCACGTACGACTTAACTCACTAAAAGTCTGTTGAAAAAGGAGACATAATCTTTTTCTAAATCAAACTCACATCCCAAGGCTAGCATTTCAACGCCGCTGGCTTTGGCAATTTCTGAGGCCTTGGCATAAGCAGGATCAATATCGGCAGCCAAGGCAAATTCTTTGACATCATTTCGCTGCACAATATACAAAATCACACATCGCACGCCTTGCTGACGCATCAATGTTAATTCAGCCATGTGTTTGGCTCCTCTGGCTGTCACGCAATCAGGAAACTGAGCAACACCATTTCGTTTCAGATGAACGTTTTTCACCTCTAAATAACAGGGTGGTAAACCTTCGCCCGTTAACAAAAAATCAATGCGAGAATTAATCCCATATTTGACTTCACGTTGGATGGTTGAATAGAGAGAAAGTTCAGTTAGAGCGCCTCTACACACCCCGCCTATAGTGTCATTCTCGCATTTATTGCGAGAATCTTTAGATCCTCGGAACAAGTCCGAGGATGACAGCCTTAATTGCTGTTCCAAAACCGCAGCCGCAATTTCATTGGTCAAATGTGTGTTAACGCCAATCCATGTCCCCTCGGCCTCGACCAATTGCCAGGTATAGGATAATTTTCGGGCCGGATTGCTGTTATGGGTGATGGCTACTCGGTTACCAGGATCTAAAACGCCCAACATTGCGCCTGGATTGGGACAATGGGCTGTGACTTCAATTCCATCCTCTAACAGCACATCCACAAAAAATCGTTTATATCGTTTGATGAATGTGCCGAAGATAAGAGGTGGTAGTTTTAGCAATGTTCACACTTAATAATGAACAAGCTGTGGCGTAGCGGGTGTAGCAACCGATGGTGCTCGAGGGGCATGCATGCCGACTGACGGCACAACTGGTATTCCAACCGCTGGAACAGCTGGCGTACCGACTGATGGTGCAGTGGGCATAGCAGCCGATGGAGCTGCAGGATGCCCTATTGGTGCGACACCAGCCGGGGGATTTCCATAAACAGGAGCTCCCTGTTGTTGCGGATAAGAAGGATAAGCAGTTGGTTGAACTAAGGGCTGCGGAGGTGGTGGATAGTAGGGACGAGCTTGTTGTTGTGGCACACCTGCTATCATTCCTCTTGTTGGTGCATAAGAAGGCACAGAAGCATGTTTTTGATGGTGGTTCATATTGCTTGGTAATCGTTGTGATGGCATCATTGCCACGCCTCCAACAGAAGCATAATGAGGATGAACAGAGGCATTAATATCTCTGTTTGCCTGAAAACCTGCTGGGTTATGAGTTTGCGCATGCCCTTGAGTGTATCCTGGTGTTGGCATATGTTGTGGATTAAAACTCTGACCTTGAGCAGCAAGGTGTGCTTCCGTTTTTGGCGCGCCAATCCCGTATAAATTGACGGCCATTAAAAACCCACTCAGGAAAAACAAAGCTCCTAAGAACATAAGACCAATAACCATGCCTAATAAAGATAATTTACTCATAGAAAAAAATAACTCCTCGTCAATCCAAAGACGTTTGCATAAAGCCAAAAAAGATTGGTCTCTTGTATAAGATGTGGATTTTGTCGCCCCTTTTGGAGGGGCTGTATAAACTCTTTTCGATTCTGATGATCTTACTTTGGAAGGATGAACGTCCAGAACCACTTCTTCGGTGCGTTTAGAATGAAAAGTATTTGCGGCTCTCTGTTGTTCAGGAGACCCGGAGGTAAAGTGAAACCAAGCCGGCCGAAATTGCTCATAAATATCGGTTTGATCGTACTCAGCCTGAGCACTTTGGCTGTTTCCTTTGGCTTTAAAAATCACATCTACTCCTAGAACTTTTAGATTTCTGCAGTTTCTATTGTTCTAGGATAGTGTACAAGTTTTTTAAATTAAATTTAACTAATTTTTAACGTTTGCTTCAATTTAGTGTTTATTTTGGGTGAAAATCAAACTAGACCTGCACAAAATGAACCTCAACAATCGGTTTTTTGTTAAAAATCTTATTGGCCGTTTGACGAACCACAGATCTGACAGCCTCTAACCGAGCCTTATCATCCCTATAATCTTTCAAAAGTGTTTCACGAATTGTTCGGTGTAATTCTCGGGTTAAGATATCCTCTTCATCACCTGCCTGTGCAATACCAATCATTGTGAACTGCGGCACCCCGAGGAGTCTTGCCATGTTATCAATCACTAAATTGGCAACGATAACCCCCTGAACGGAAAGCTTATTTCTATCCTTTAGCATTATACACGTGGATTCAATCATTCGATTGCCATCTAAAACCCAACGTCCAGCTTGAACCAACTCTAGTTCTTTGGATTTACCTGCTTCAATTTTGATAAGACTACCATTTTGAGGAATAATGACTTCTTTGATACCTTCATCTTCGGCAAGTCGGCCATGTTCTTGTAAATGACGTGCTTCTCCATGAACGGGGATTGCAATACGCGGACGCAACCAACGATACATTTGTTTTAATTCATCGCGTGCAGGATGCCCAGATACATGAATATCTGCTTCATGAGCTGTGATCACATCAACGCCATTAAGAGCCAGCCTGTTTTGCAATAAACTGATGCTCTTTTCATTTCCGGGAATGACGCGTGAAGAAAAGAACACAACATCCTTTGGTCCCATTTTAACAACAGGATGCTGGTTAAAAGCGATACGTGTTAAAGCCGCTCTTGGTTCTCCTTGAGAACCTGTTGCAATAATTAAGACTTTCTCAGGTGGTAAATTCATCGCATCCGTATCACTAATAAAGGCAGGCAGATGCTTTAAATAACCAGCATATTCAGCGGCTTGAACCATACGATGCAAAGATCTTCCAACGAGCGCAACCTTTCGGCCATGATGTTTTGCAGCAAGGGCAGCTGTTTCTAGCCTGGCAACATTTGAAGCAAAGCACGCCACAGTAATACGGTTCTCTGGAAATTCACCAATAAGCTCGATTAATTCTTCTCTAACGGTTTGCTCTGATCCAGACTCGCCTTCTGTAAATACATTGGTTGAATCACAAACCATGGCCAAAACACCTTGGTCTCCCAACTCTATCAAGCGTGATTCATCGGTTTTCTCGCCAACCAGCGGCATTGGATCAATCTTCCAATCACCCGTATGAACAATAGTCCCAAGCGGTGTAGTGATGGCCAAAGCATTGGGTTCAGGAATGGAATGCGTCAGTGTTATAAATTCTATGCCAAACTTGCCAATGTTTATTTTTCCTGACAAAGGAACTTCGATTAATTTAACTTGATCCTTCCAGGGTTTATCAGAAATTTTTTGTCTGACAATTGCTGCTGTAAAAGGCGTTGCATAAATAGGGCAACGCAATAAGGGCCACAGGTATGGAACAGCACCCACATGATCTTCGTGAGCGTGCGTTAACACAAGACCAACGAGTTGCTTTTGATAAGGCACAATAAAGCTTGGATCTGGGGTGATAATTTCAATCCCCAAACTGTTGCCAAAGGTAATACCCAAATCAACCATTAACCACTGGCCATCATGACCGAATAAGTTAAGATTCATTCCAATTTCCCCTGCCCCTCCCAAGGGCAAAAACCAAAGGTCATTCTTTTTAGGTAAATTGGTCACTCTGAAAATCCTTTTTATTTTTAAATTTTTGTTTGTATTTTATATGTATCATACAAGGCAATTGCTGCCGCATTCGATACATTCAATGTCGAAAAAGCATCAGCTGAAGGAAACCTGACGGTAAAGTCACAATTTTCTTGCGTTAGACGGCGCATCCCATCACCTTCACCACCCAGTACAAGAGCAATTTTTCCCTTAAGATCAATCTGATCCAATGTTTGTTTACCGCTTTCAGCAAAACCAACGCACCAAAACCCCATAGATTTCAAATCCTTAAGGCCCTGAGCAAGATTGCTAACAACACATATGGGTACAAGCTCTAACGCTCCCGAGGCTGACTTTGCCAAAACCCCTGATTCTTTTGGTGCATGACGTTCAGTCATAATCAAGGCACTTGCTCCAAAAACAGCAGCAGACCTTAAAATGGCTCCCACATTATGAGGATCATTCACGTGATCCAACACGATAACGCGTTGGTTTGGTTCTTCAATATCACCCAAAAAGTCCAAAGGTTGATTGGGTAAGGGCTGAACAGACAAGACAATACCCTGATGAACAGATCCTGGAGGAAGGCGGTTTTCTAAATCTTTCCGATCAACCACTTCAACTTTTGTCTTACCGACTGATGGCAATTTCTCAAGCGTAGATCTTTGTGTTACAAAGACCGTTTCAATTTTACGCTTTGGATTTAAAAGAGCCATTTCACAGGCGTGGTGTCCATACAGGTACATAAAAAAGACTCAATTATAAAAATGCTTTAACAGGCGCATAGCTCTGTCGATGATGTTCTGTGATACCATGCTTCACCATGGCTAATCTATGTTCTTCTGTGCCATAACCTGCATTTTTTCGCCATTTATACTGCGGATAGTGACCATCTAATTCTTCCATGATTTGATCACGGGTTACTTTAGCAATAATAGAGGCTGCAGCAATTGAAAAACTTTGCTGATCTCCTTTGACAATCATTTGTACGGGTATTTCTATTTGTGGATCACGAATACCATCAATAAGAAGCTGATCCGGCTCAAAAGAAAGACTGCCTACCGCACGCCTCATTGCCAGTTTGGTCGCTTGGCTAATATTGATTTCATCAATTTCTCGAACACTGGCCTGTCCAACTGCATAACGAATCGCTTGATGATTTAGAAACAAACGAAAGCACGCTTCTCGTTTGTTTTTCGATAACTTTTTAGAGTCATTGATCATCTGAGACAAATGATCATCAAAAAGAGATTGATCAATGATAACTGCAGCTGCAACAACAGGTCCCGCCCACGGTCCGCACCCTGCTTCATCTATACCCGCAATGATACCTGTATAAAGCTTTTCAAACTTAAAGCTCGGCTTTGGAATTATCATTTTCTGGAGCTTTAGAAGGTTCCTTGCAATCATCTATTTTTACTGATGGAACGTGATGATGTTTGGCTGGTTTTTTAAAAAAATAGGATTTAAATCGACGGATCGTTTTTTTGAAAAAAGGAACCTTTTCGCCATATATAAGGTTAACAATATCCTTTAATGGAATGGGGTTTACATCAGCAAGAGCTCTGAGTCGCTTAGCACACGCTAGCCATATAGGGCTAAACGCTAAAGACAAAACAGTTAAACCAATAATAAGGCGTTCACCAAATTCACTAATAAGATGCGTTTCACTTGAGATGCTCGCCATTAAAAAGGCAAATTCACCCAATTGCGCGAGAACGACACCCACCAAAAAAGCTTGAGACCAGGGCAAACGCAAGAAACGCAAAATCCCAATGTTAAGAGCTGTTTTTCCAATGGTGATAACAAACAAAAGAAGAAGAACCGTCCATAAATGTTGCCAAATAAAATCAATATCCAAAAGAAGTCCAATGGACAAGAAAAACGCCATCATTAAAATGCTTTGTATAGGCTTGATTGTTTCAAGCATGATGACGCGTTCGTTCGTGTTTCCAAGAATTAAACCGGCCAAAAAAGCTCCATAAGGTGCGGATAACCCAACCAAACCGGAAATGGCGGCAGCTGCGAAGCAAAAAGTCATGCTGGCCAGAGGTGTTAAGTCTTTTTCGCCAGCGATCATTCGAGTCAACGGCAGACGAACTCTTTGACGGCGGCTAAGATAGCCAATAAGAACAACAATCACTCCAATTGAAGAAATGATCTTGAAAAAGAGCATTGGACTAAACCATGACTCTCCATAATTGCGTAAAATTAAAATCATAGGAATGATTGCCAAATCCTGTGCAATCAAGATGCCAATGGTTAACTGTCCTGTTTCGGTTTTAATCTCGCCTAAGCTTTCCATCATTTTCACAACAACCGCTGTTGACGAAATAGAGGCAACAAATCCAAGTAAAAGTGAAAGTTCCCTTGACCAGCCAAACATGTTCGAGAGGGTCAGGGTGATGACGATACTGATACCAATTTGTAAGATGGTGCAAATTGTCGCGATTCCCCAAACTTTCTTAAAAGTTCGAAGGCTAAGCTCCATGCCAACCACAAACAAAAGAAGGAGAACGCCAAGTTCGGCCAGAACGCTGACTTGATCACGAGATTGAATAAGAGCAAAACCAGAAGGGCCTAAAATAATGCCGCTGAGAATGTAGCCAAGAATAGCTGGTTGGCCAAGGCGTGCAAAAACAAGCCCTCCCGCAAGGGCGGCCACAACAACAATTGCGATTCCAGTTAAAATATCTTCATGCATACATAGGCAAGCCTAGCATAGAAAGGACGTTACAAACAATCAAAAGTATTTTCCTGTGGGGTAAACTTATAATGAAGCGTTATGGGGTTGAGTCAGAAGAATTACTCCCCTGAATTTCTCACCTATTGCTTTCCCTCAAAAACAGTTATAATCACCCCATATACAATCCAGTGTTTTCCTGATGTTACGTGATTGATTTACGATCCGTTCTTTTTCTAACAGGCGCTCTTTTAAGCGGTATCACCATTACGATGGTTATCCCCTTATTTGCTGAGCTGTTGATTTACAAAACGAAATTGTGGGCTGGGTTTGCCATTTCCATTTTTATCTGTGGTTTTTTTGGAACTGCCCTCACTCTTGCTAACCGTCCTCATGGTAAAATTTCTTTGGGTATGCGCGAGGCGTTTTTAATGACGTCTCTGAGCTGGATCGTTTTATCCATCTTTGCAGGACTTCCTTTTTATTATTCAAACTTAAATCTTAGTTTTACAAATGCTTGCTTCGAAGCTGTCTCGTCCTTAACAACCACAGGAGCTACGGTTATCGATGACTTAGATAGCACATCAAAAGGAATTCTTCTTTGGCGCGCGTTATTGCAGTGGCTAGGGGGGACTGGAATTATCGTTATGGCCATGACGATTTTCCCAACACTTAGGATCGGCGGCATGCAGTTGTTCCGCAGCGAATTTTCCGATAGATCAGAAAAAATCTTACCGCGTGTCTCTCAAATTGCAACAGCCATTCTCGCAGCTTATATTTTTTTTACGGTTGCTTGTGCTATTTTATTATACTGGGCTGGCATGCCGACATTTGATTCCATTTGCCATGCAATGTCTACTGTTTCTACAGGTGGTTTATCTACCAAAGATGGTTCCATCGGCTCTTACAACAATCCTTTAATTGAAGTTATAGTCATTGCCTTTATGATTCTTGGTGGCAGCACCTTAATTCTCTATGTTCGTTTATGGAACGGTGACACCAAAGCGATTCGTCGAGATAGTCAACTTAAGGCTTATTTGGGTATCATTCTTTTTATCTCTCTTGCTCTGTCTTTGTGGCATTGGGGGATAAACAAAATTGATTTTCTAACAAGTCTGCGTCAAGGAACATTTGCAACCGTTTCAATCATTACAACTACAGGATTTGTGACAGCCGATTACGGTAAATGGGGCAATTTTCCTGTCATGATCTTTTTTATCATGAGCATCATAGGGGGATGTACTGGTTCCACAACAGGCGGTATTAAGATCTTTCGTTTTCAAGTTTTGTTTGCTTTAACAAAGGCTCACCTTCTGCAACTCAGACGTCCTCATGGTGTTTATGTTCCCTTGTATCAGGGACAAAAAATCAGTGATTCTGTTGCATTCTCAGTATACACATTCATAACATTGTATTGTTTTTGTTTGGTTGCGTTATCCTGTGTTTTATCAGCGATGGGCTTAGATTTTATGACCAGTCTTTCAGGGGCGGCATCTTCGATTGGAAATGTTGGACCTGGGCTTGGTGACCTAGTGGGGCCACATTCTTCTTTTTCCAAACTTTCAGAAGGGCCCAAACTTGTGATGATGCTGGGTATGATTGTCGGAAGACTAGAGCTTTTAACGGTTCTTGTTTTGTTGATGCCATCCTTTTGGCGGGATTAATCAATGCGCCTCATCCCAATTATTCCCAATACCCGCGTCAACAACCAACGGAACAGAAAGCGAAACGACGTTTTCCATCATTTCCTTAAACACAGGAATTAATACATCAACTTGGTCATTTGGAATTTCAAACACAAGTTCATCATGGACTTGCAGCACAAGACGTGCTTTTGAATAAGACGACCCTAAGAAAGCATGAATCTTATGCATCGCTTTTTTAATGATATCAGCATTACTCCCTTGCAAAGGGGCATTGATGGCCTGACGTTCAGCAAATTGACGATTCATCGGATTATTGTCATTAATCCCTCCTGTATGGCAACGCCGCCCCCACAAGGTTTCAACATAACCATTCTCACGTGCCATGGTTTTATAATGCTGCATATAAGCCTCGATACCAGGATATTGTGCTAAATAGGCTTTTATGATTTGAGAAGCTTCCCCATTTGGAATTCCCAATTGCTGCGCAAGACCAAAAGCACTAATGCCATAGATAATACCAAAGTTGATAGTTTTGGCTTTTCTGCGATAACTTGAATCGACTTGTTCCAAAGGTATTTTAAAGATTTGAGAAGCTGTGATTTTATGAATATCTTCCCCTCTTTGAAAGGCCTCAATAAGCGGTTGCACTTGCGCCATATGGGCCAACAAACGCAATTCAATCTGTGAATAATCTAAGGAAACTATCTTATATCCCTCTTCGGCTATAAAAGCCTGACGAATCTTGCGCCCATCTTCTGATTTGATCGGGATATTTTGCAAATTTGGATCCGAGGAGGCTAACCTTCCCGTTGCTGTACCCGTCATGGAAAATGATGTATGAACGCGACCTGTTTCGGGTTGGATGGCTGCCATTAATCCATCGATATAAGTGGACTTTAGTTTAGCAAGACCTCGCCACTCTAAAACACGGGCTGGCAAGTTATGACCTTGCAGTGCTAAGTTTTCTAAAATATCAGCCCCTGTTTCATAAGCGCCTGTTTTTGTTTTCTTAGAAGCAGGCAAAGATAATTCATCAAATAAGATCTCCCCCAATTGTTTAGGAGAGCCAATATTAAATTCTCGACCAGCAAGCTTGTAAATCTCAATCTCAAGAACTGACAAACGCTTGGTAAAGTCATCTTCTAAATGCTTTAAAACATCTATATCAACTTTGATGCCACGCAGTTCCATGGTGGTAATTACCGGAACCAAAGGTCTTTCAATGTCTCGGTACAAGGCATTTTTGTGTTCTTGTTGCAATCTTGAACTTAATAAGTGATACAGCTTTAAGGTAATCTCAGCATCCTCTGCAGCGTAAGGTGTCGCTTGGTCTAAAGGCACTTCATCAAAGGTTTTTTGGTTTTTACCTGTTCCCGCAACATCACTAAACTTAATTGTGGTGTGATTTAGATGACGAAGTGCCAATTCATCCATACTATGACCATGTTTTCCAGCATCCAGACAATAAGACATCAGCATCGTGTCATCCCAAGGGGTGATGTCAACGCCGTACTTATTTAAAACACCCATATCATATTTAATATTATGCCCAATTTTAAGAATACCGGGATCAAGAAGCATCGGTTTTAAAAGATCCAAGGCTTGTTCAAATGGAATCTGAGGATGGTCTGTTTTGTGCGTTAGGGGAACATAACAGGCTGAAATTGTCTCCCCCTCTTTAACCGCTAAAGAAAAACCAACCAGCTTGGCTTGAATGATACTCAGAGATGTTGTTTCCGTGTCAAAGGCAACAGCACCCACTTGATTGACTTTTTTAATCCAAGTTTTTAAATCATCAAGATCAGTAATCATCTGATAGTCGCGTTTTTCTTCTTCAACCGGTTTTGAGAAGCCCTCTCCCTTTTGCCTTAAACGAAGAACAAGACTATTGAATCCCTGTTGTTTTAAAAAACTCTCTCTAAAAACGGAATCAACGGGTTGTATTGTTAGATCATCGAGAGGAATAGGCAGAGGAAGATCCCGCACAAGAGTGACAAGTTTATAAGAAATTCGCGCATTTTCTTTGTTATCCATCAACGCTTGACGGCGTTTGGGTTGCTTGATGGTATTCAGGTTAGAGAGTAAGGCTTCAAGTGTTCCATATTGATTAATAAGCTCAGCAGCCGTTTTAACACCAATGCTTGGAACACCTGGAACATTGTCCGAGGAATCCCCTGCCAACGCTTGGACATCGATAACTTTTTCGGGATAAACCCCAAACTTTTCAAAGACTTCGACTCGGGTAATCGGGCGACTTTTAATAGGATCCAATAAGCTTACGTTTTCATCAACAAGCTGCATGAGATCTTTGTCTGAAGAGACAATAATGACCTGATACCCTTTGTATTTAGCCACTTCAGCGTAGCTTGCAATCAGATCGTCAGCTTCGTAACCCGCAATTTCAGCAGACGGCACACCCAAAGCGCGGCAAGCTTCACGAATGAGAGGAAATTGAGGAACAAGATCAGGTGGGGTTTCTGGACGATGAGCTTTGTAATCGGTATAAATTTGTTGGCGAAACGTTTGGCGGCTTGAATCGAAAATAACGGCAATTTTGTCATGATCAATGCGATCAATCAAGCGTGTGAGAATATTACAAAAACCATAGACAGCACCAACAGGCACACCATCGGGCCGTTTTAAAGGAGGAAGTGCATGAAATGCCCTAAATATAAAACCGGAGCCGTCGATTAGGTACAGTTTGGGCAGATCTGAATGCATGGTGTTCGCTTTTCTGAAGAATAATTATCCCTTGGGGCTACTTATAGCAGTTAAACTTCTTCTTTCAAATGCTTGTTGGCATAAGAAACGGCAAGGACTGTAAGAAGTGAATAGCCCATTAACCAAAAGCCAGGAGCTAACCGTGATCCCGCAAGATCCGTCAAATATGATGCCACCAAAGGTGTTGTGCCACCGAACAAAGCTTGCCCAACAGTCACACTTAAAGCAACCCCTGTATAACGACACCGAGTGGGGAATAATCGACCGATGTAAGGCATGGCGCAGCCGTTGATGAGGGTTCCTGTGATACTTAAAATAAGAATAAACAGATAGACGGTGAGAGTTGTTGTGTTTGAAGGCAGGATTAAATAAAAAGCAGGCACTGCTACGATGGCTGTGAGGATGGGACTTAAAAGCATATGTCTTTTAAAGCCTATTTTATCAGCAAGCTTGCCAGAGCAGATAACGAGAATAGCAACAATCAATAATGCCAGCATATTTAAAAGCATGCTTTGAGATTGCGTGTACCCAATTTCTTTGAACAAACTGTTACCAAAAATCGTGACAAGATACAGGTAAATTAACGTGGACCCGGCAATTATAGAAGAAATAATAAAATTCTTTTTATAATTTAAGAAGACTTCTCTCCATGGAATGTAGCTCATGTGATTGGTATTCTTTTCTTTGAGAAAGGCATCTGTTTCAGCAACTTTTCTACGTAATAAAAAAACACAAAAAGCAGAGATGCCGCCAAATAGAAAAGGTATTCTCCAGCACTCTTTAGGCATTGACTCTATGGTAAAAAGTGCTCCGAATGCTGTTGCTAATATGGCTCCAAATGCTCCCGATGACAGCAAATAACCAGTTTTTGCACCCAATGAATCTTTATCAAGACTTTCGAGCAAATAAATATTAACGCCAGCATATTCACCGCCAATAAATAGTCCTTGAGCAAGTCGACATAAAACAAGAACAATCGGCGCTGTGATCCCAATGCTATCATATGAAGGTAAAAGGCCTATAGTGATCGTTGGAATCCCCACTAAAGCCATCGAATAAAGAAGAGACTTGCGTCTTCCTGATTTATCTCCTAAAAGGCCAAAAATAACGGCTCCAAAAGGACGCGCCAAAAAACCTGCAGCAAAGGCTCCATAGGAGGAAAGAAGCTGACCCGCTGGTGATGTGGGCGGAAAGAAAATCGGCGCCAACATCACAGCAAAAAAACCGTAAAGAGTATTGTCAAAATTCTCAACAACATGTCCTGCAAGAAGCGGCCAAGTAACCATTTGAGACGAAGGTTTCAAATGGTTACTAGTTGTTGTCCTCTGAAGAGCTGTCTTCATGATAAAGTTTTACCCCTAAGTTCATAAGATATTGTTCAAAAAAAATTCTAAAGACGTCCACATTTCTTTTAGTTGTTAGATTTATATTTTTCTTCACGGCAAAATATGCTTTCAGAACTGGACCATCTATTTGCGGTAACACGCGAACCAGATTTTTACCGTGTAGCATATTTGATTCAATAGGAGATGAGGTAATGCCAATACCTTCAGCCGCCGCACTAAAAAGACCTGGCGTTGAATTGATAGTTAAAGTTGGCAGTAATTTTGGAAGGCCATATTTTCCTTTAACGTGCCAATTGATATCTTCAAAATAAGTAAATTCGTGCTCCCCATAGCTTAAGATGGAATGGTTATCCAAAAGATCTTCAGGTTTTTGAGGAGTCCCAACCCTCTCAAGATAGGCTTTACTAGCGAAAAGACCATGCTGGTACACTATGTGCCATTTTCTAGAAGCATTATCTCCGTGCTGAGACAATGGTCTTAGCAAAATATCCGCACTATTTTCAATCTCTTTAGACAGCCTATCACCTGAAAAAATGTGAACCTTTAACGCTGGGTATTGATTGTGAAAGTCCTTAATACTAGGCATCAACCAACCAGTGGCAACAGCATTCGTAGTTGAAACAACAATTGTTCCCTCAACTTTTTTATTGTTACCATCACCTTGATGACTAATTTTATTTTTTGCGTCCTCAAAAGCTTTGACGATTTTAGTAGCTTCTGGAATAAAAGCTAAGCCCTCTGGTGTAAAGGTATTCAGCTGACGACGTCTATCAATTAACTTAACGCCCAGCTCTTCTTCAATCTCATCTACATACGCCCAAAGATTAGAACGCGGGATATTCAAAATTTTATGGACAACAAAATTGCAGTTATTTTCAGCCAGAACGATAAAGGCTTGCAAAGTTCTGAGTCTCATGATGCTCGCTTAAAATTAAAACAATAACGCGCTAACCATAATATCATTTAGGGGTAAATTTCGAATAGTTCAACAATTAAGTTCTCTTGACGCATTAAAAACCCGAGTCCGCTCATGTCACTATAAATGATGAAACTCAACATTATAGGTGACATTATAAATCAAGCTTCTTCATGAAAGAAAGTTTAAATGAATGCTGTTAAGCAACTAAGGTGTTACTTTCCTTTACATAAAGAGAGGTCAAGAAATTTACTCAAGCGATGTCAATGCGATACAAACAGGAGCATCAACGGTTAGGTTAATTTGATCACCTTGGACACATTGTCCTTTAGAAACACCCGCTCCCTCCATCACTTTTATAGACCCTTCAAGAGCGGATATTGTTGAACCACCATCCGCTTTAGCTTTTAGAATTTGTGCTTGTTTTGGTGTTAGTAACGCTCCATTGGCGCCAGAACTCGTTTCTTTACCCAACTGAATCCAATGACCTAATAGTTTATCAGATGGGTTATGGATAATGCTGTATCTGCCACCAAATTTAGAGGTCAACGCTTTTTCTGAATTCAAAAACCCGGCTTTGTACAAATGCTGCCAGAAAAGAGATTCTTCTTGTGTTTCAATGAAACCGTTTCCATTACCGCTTGCGATACTACTACCGAAGCGTTTGTTTGCCATCGGATCATCTCCTGGTAACGAGCCAAAAGTTTCTTGATAATGGGTCACCGCAATTTTGATTTTGTTAAAATCGTTTAGAACAGATCTTATTTTAGCAGCCTCTAACAAATCTTGGCCCTTAAAGATTGCACCTGTTATAATGCCTATGACCATTAAGACGATGGCAAGTTCGATGATGGTGAAGCCTGATGAGTTTGCTAGTTTTTTAGACATACAAAGGCACTAAACAAATTGTTTCTTGTAATATTATAATGATTTTTCAGAAAATAAATACATATAATCCTTGTCATTCCCGCGAAGGCGGGAATCCAGCTATATTTTCTGGATCCCCGACTCGGCCTTCGGCCTCTCGAGGATGACATGAAAGGTATGTCATGACCGACACTCACCCCACATTAAAACGTCTTTATTATCAAAGTTGGCATCGGGGCACGCGTGAGATGGACTTGATCTTAGGAAGGTTTGCTGATCAGTTTTTGCAAACCATGACGCCAAAAGAACAAGCTGAATATGCGCTTTTTCTAGAAGAAAGTGATTCTGATCTTTGGGGATGGATAAGTGGAAGTTTAGAAATCCCGTTAGATAAAAAAAGCAGTCTTTTAGAAAAAATCCAGTCAACTTTTTCGCCATCTTAATACTGGCTGCCTTGCTGCTTTGGTTTCATCTAAACGTCTGCGAGGTGTATGGCGGGGTGCTTCATGGAAAAAATCAGTATTTCCTTGTTTTGCTTGTCCCGCTAAATATTTCAAAGCCCCTATGAATTGATCCAGTGTTTCTTTGCTTTCGCATTCCGTTGGTTCGATCAAAAGTGCCCCTGATACCACCAGTGGAAAATACATGGTCATGGGATGATATCCTTCGTCAATCAAGGCTTTCGCAAAGTCCAAGGTTGTCACACCGGTTCCTTTTAGAAAGTTATCATCAAACAAAGCTTCATGCATGCAAGGAGGCTCAAAAGCCGCTGTCATATCATTCTTCAAGCAAGCTTGAATGTAATTGGCGTTTAAAACCGCATCTTCAGCCACTTGTTTCAATCCATCTTTGCCATGACTCATCATATAAGATAAGGCACGCGTAAACATGCCCATCTGGCCATGAAACCCTTTGAGTCGACCTATATTAAGACCTGTTGTTGGATGCTCTTTGATCTCATAACCGGTATTTGTTGTCACCACATAGGGTAACGGCATAAATGGTGCCAATGCTTCAGACAATACAACGGGACCAGCTCCAGGACCACCGCCACCGTGCGGCGTTGAAAAGGTTTTGTGCAAGTTGATATGCATACAATCAATGCCTAAATCACCAGGTCGAACTTTGCCAACGATGGCATTGAAATTAGCACCATCACAGTAAAAGAAAGCACCCACTTCATGCACAGCTTTCGCTATCTCAATAATGTCATTTTCAAACAAACCGCAGGTGTTGGGATTGGTTAACATAATCGCTGCCACGTTAGAATTGAGGGCAGCTTTTAAAGCTGCCACATCAACACGTCCACGATTATTAGCCGGAATAGATTGAACAGAATAGCCACACAAAGCTGCGGTTGCCGGATTGGTTCCATGAGCCGATTCTGGCACCAAAACGATAGTGCGATGTCCCTCGCTTTTTGCTTCATGGGCTGCTTTTATGGTCATGATTCCACACAACTCACCATGGGCCCCCGCTGCTGGGGTCATGGCAACAGCTGGCATCCCTGTCAGGGTTTTAAGCCAGCGGGCCAATTCATCAATAACACCAAAAGCTCCTTGAACCGTTGATGTGGGCTGAAGGGGATGGATATCAGAAAACATCCTGGCTACTTTTTCATTGAGGCGAGGGTTGTGTTTCATAGTGCATGACCCCAAGGGATATAGCCCTGCATCAATGCTGTAATTCTTTTGGCTAAGACGTGTGTAGTGACGAATGACTTGAGGTTCAGATAAACCAGGCAAATCAATAGTTTTCCGGCGCACGCCACCAAGATAGGTATCATTCACTTTCTCATCTGACCAATCCACCCCCGTTAAACCAGGCGTGTTTTGCTCAAAAATTAATGCCTCTTCTAAACGAAGACCTTTATTACCTGTGAAAGTTTCTGCGTGACAGGTTGATGGTGTTTCGTGATGATGTGTCGCGGAAAGTGCTTGTGAATGAGACATTACAGTGCTCCTTGAATATGGGTCACAAGAGTTTCTATATCTTGATCTGATGTTAATTCCGTTACAGCCAATAACAATTGATTGGGGAATCTGCCCGGGTAAACTCTTGAAATAGGAATGCCCGCGATAATTCCTTTTTGTGCCAAAGCTTCAACCATTAGGTCAGCCTGAATGGGTAGCTCTATAGTTAATTCATTAAAGAAGGTTTTGTTTAGAACTTTAACGCCCTTGATGTTTTCCAGCTTTTGTTTAAGCAAAATGGCTTGTTGGTGATTGAGTTTGGCCAATCTCTCCAACCCCACTGCCCCCAGCAAACTTAAATGAATGGTAAACCCAAGCGCGCAAAGACCAGAGTTTGTACAGATATTGCTGGTCGCTTTTTCGCGACGAATATGTTGTTCACGCGTTGAAAGGGTTAGAACCCAACCGCGTTTTCCTTCTTTATCCGTTGTCTCTCCAACGATCCGACCTGGCATTTGCCGAACATATTTTTCCCGACAAGCAAATAATCCAACAGTTGGTCCACCAAAATTCATCCCATTACCAAGAGATTGCCCCTCACCAACAAGGACATCAGCCCCTAAATGACCCGGTGCTTCTAATAACCCTAAGCTTATAATTTCATTCACAACAACAATCAACAAAGTGCCATTGGCTTGGCAAGCTTTAGCCAATTCTCTAAAATCCTCAATCTCACCAAAAAAATTTGGATATTGAATGACGACAGCAGCTGTTTCTGGAGCTAGTTTATTTTTTAAATCTTCTGTGCCCTGCGGTTCCAAGCAATCCAAATTGAAATTCGCAAATTTCGCATAAGTTTCAGCCGTTTCACGGTAATGGGGATGAACACCACCGGAGATAACTGATGTTTTACGTCCTGTCACACGCTGCGCCATCATAATCGCTTCAACCATGGCTGTCGCACCGTCATAAAGAGACGCATTGGCGATATCCATGCCCGTCAATTCAGCAACTTGCGTTTGAAATTCAAACAAGTACTGCAAGGTCCCTTGGGAAATTTCTGGTTGATAAGGCGTATAGGATGTTAAAAATTCACCCCGTTGAATCAAATGATCAACAGCTGCCGGTATATGATGCCGATACAATCCACCACCCACAAAAAATGGGCCATCGCTTCCTTGCTGTGTTTGAGCCGCTAATTTCTTAAAATGCGTTTCAACCGCCCATTCGCTTTGATAATTAGGCAACCCTTGAATCTTTGGATTTATCACCGTTGCTGGAACGTCTTTGAACAGTTCATCAACTGAATTAACACCAATGGTTGATAACATTTCTTGTCGAATAGAAGGAGTGTGAGCCAGATAACGCATGATAGACAACTTATGAAATTAAAACATAGCCGCTAGGATAGCATTTTGTGACTAAGGCGCAAATGGAATGTTGCGAGTGAAAATTATTGATCCTCAATCATCTCCCTCAACGCCTCTATAAACAAAGGGTGACACGACAAAGTTGGCACTCTTCCGTAATAGGAAATGCCTAATTCTAAAGCCTTATTTCTATAATCAATATCCAGCTCAACCAGTGTCTCTGAATGTTCAGAGACAAAAGATATCGGCACGATAACGACAGGAACTTTATCCATAGCGGCTCTTTTTAGCTCATTGTCAATCGAAGGCTCTAACCACTTCAAAGGACCTACTCGGCTTTGATAGCAGACCTGGTAATCAATCTGAGTCGATTCCAACCCAGCAATAATAGCCACGGCTGTTTGTTCCGTTTGCCATTGATAAGGATCACCTTTATCAATTACTTTTTGTGGCAACCCATGCGCTGAGAATAAAATACGCGGAGCCCCATAAGATAAAGCTTCTTTATAAAACGGTTTTAAAAGGTCAACATGCGCTTCGATAAACTGAGGATTAATAGGATACTCACGAATTTCATGTGTTGGAACCTCAAGACCAATTTTCTTTGAAACACGATACCATTCGTCAAAAGATGACTGCGTTGTCGTTGTTGAAAATTGAGGATAAAGCGGCAATAAAATAATTTCATCAGGCGCGTACTGCTTGACAGCTTGGGCAGTCTCTTCTGCGAACGGATGCCAATAACGCATACTCACAAATACTTTGTACCCTTTTCCCAAAGTTTTTTCTAAAGCTTTGGCCTGCGCAAGAGTATTTTCCAAAATCGGTGACTTGCCACCCAACTTCCCATAGATAGCTTTTGCTTTTTCTGCTCTTTTTGACGAGATAAACTTAGCCAACAAAAATCGAAATGGCTGAGGGATATTGATAATGGCTTTGTCGTTAAACAAATTAAACAAAAAAGGCTGAACTGATTCCAACGAATCAGGACCTCCCAAATTAAACAAAATGACACCTATCTTCTTAATTTTCCCCATATTGAACCTCTTTTCCTACTTTCTTTTCTATTCATTGTTTTTACAAAAATATACACTATATTATTTGTATTGATCTTTTTTAGCATAGCTGCTATTAACTATTTGCATAATGAATGGCGCTTATTATAATGACTTTATTTAAAATTCCTGCTAATTGTTTTGTTGGTAAGAGTTAGAGTCGAATTTATAAGTAGAAACAGAAACCTTATATACCTTTTTAAGACAAGGAATTTAGACCGTGACTTCTTTGACTAGAGATCATAGAACTTTCGCAGAAAGAGTTAAAGCAATACGTGGCTATTTGTCACTAACGAGAAAAGAATTCTCCAAAAAACATGGCATTCCAGAACCTACCATACGCGCTTGGGAACTATCTCTCTATACAATTAGCCCGACGCATCTACAAAAATTAATCAAAGCTTTTAAAGCTGAAAATATCCTTTGTTCAGAGGAATGGCTTTTGCGTGGCGCAGGTACACCGCCTTTGTTCGCATTAGAAGCAATGAATAAAGAGCTCGAGAAAGTGCAAGACCAATTGGTAAGCCCGACAGGCCCCATTAAACCCGTGCACTTAGAGTCAGCGGTTTTTGAGCGATATAACGAGAATTCATTGACGCTTGAAATCACAGATAATCAAATGCTCCCTTTATATGAAAAAGGTGACCATGTGGGCGGTATTAAACCAAACCAGGCTGTTCAAAATGCTGATTTTGGCAAACCCTTTATTGTTATTTTAGCTGATGATACAAAGCTTGTGCGCAGCCTTTACCGAGGAAGCAATGACTCATCTTTTAGTCTTGGTTGTTTCGATATTTTGAATCAATCAGAAGATCCAACGCTTAGCGAAGTTACCGTAAAAGCTATTTATAAAATTGTCTGGCATAGGAAAAAAGATTAGTCACCGTCATCGCGAAGCCTGAACAAACGAACAAAGAAATGTTTTATCCTGAGTTTTCAATAACTCAGCTTCAAACAGATAGTTTTTCCACACATAACCAGGCGGCAAGGCTATATTTTGATCTTGTTTATAATATAAAAGATGCGTCTCATTTTTCAAACATTCAATAACTTTGGGATCGGCGCTTTCTGCTTCTTTGCTCTCTAAAATTGGAATAATTTCATCAGTAGCAGTTATTGCCAAAACCCCATGATTTCCATTTGCATCGAAACACAAGAAAGATCCCATTTTCTCAAGGAGATAATATTCTGTGATTTTCTGACTTTCGCAAACCTTGTGGAAATAATTCTTGAATTCATAACTAAAGAAAGGTGCGTTTTCTTGGTCTTCTGGACTAAACACAGCTTCAATTTTTCTTGAATGATGGGAGAAATATGTTTTTTGAAATTTTCTAAGAAGCTTTTCTAAAATTTCAGAAAAATCGCTCTGCTGTTTTTTAATATAAGCATCGATCAACCCCTGATTAAAAGCATCAATTGCTGTTCTTTCGTCTACCTCGTTTATCAAAAGAATCTTTTTAACGTAAGGATTAGCTATTTGCTGACAAAACTCAATCCCACTTATAGTAGGCATGCAGCAATCAACAACAACCGTTGAAATTTCTTTAAAACGATCTGGATTATAAGCTTCTTTATGAATGTTTGAAAAATTAACCGAAAGAGAATGGTTTTCGTACTTTTCTTCCTCTGGATAATAAAAACAATCCTCATAAAAACGTTTCTTAAAAGATGTTTTGTTAAGGATTTCAAGGGCCTTAAAAGGACATTCCTTTTTCAAAACATGATCAAAGGAATCACTCAAGAACACCTTTAAAGTTTCTAAAAACTCTACGTTATCCCCCGCCAGTAAAACTGTGGTCGGATGGTAGAAAAGTGGTACACAGCTTTTCATCTAAAACCTTCAAAATTATTTTGCTCAAAAACAGAAGTTCTCAATAAGAACAAACAGACCATCAATCAACAAAAAATTAATATTAACTAAAGTAATAAATACTTATATAAAGTTATCACTAAATTAATAATTGGTATTTAGCAGAGTCATTAAAACAATGTCAATCAAAATAAAAAGAAATTTTTTACAATCAACCCCAACTTCCCTATGGCTTGACCAGAACCAATATGCTTTTGAAATATTTTATACTATCACAAAAATATAGTTGCAAACAGAAATATTCTTTCTGTATAGTATGCCAAGATTAACCCCCAGATTAAGCCATTGCGTCTAGGTTCTATTTCACAAAGATCCTAATGACTTTTGGAGGCTATTTATGTGTGTGCAATATATCCACAATGATAAAGAATATGAAAAAGCGGTTGAAATAATTGACCAGGTCTGGGCCTCAGAAGAAGGTTCATACGACTTTAACCGTTTTGAAATTTTAGCCGAGCTTATAGACGCTTATGAGAGGAAACGATGGCCGATTGATTTTCCTGACCCAATTGAAGCCATCAACTTCTATATGAACCAAAAATCTCTGTGCTCAGATGATTTAGGGGAGATCCTAGAATCAACCCAGCTCGCCGCTAATATTCTCAACAGAAAAGCACCTTTATCATTAGAGATTGTTTGGAAGATTTGTTCTGCGTGGTCAATTCCAGCTGAATCTTTAATCAAACCGTACAGCGTAAACTCAGCTTAATGATTCATCAAGGTTTTAACGCTACTTCTTATATTGCGCGTGGAATAACCCAGTAACGTAACAGCGATGATCATCAATACAAATGGAAATTCTCTCCACGTGCTATAAAAAGTTCTGTACATCAAAGCCTTTGGCAAATCAAAATCAATAAAGCCAATTTCATTCAAATCTAGATGATACAAGATTTTTCCATACGCATCCATAACAGCTGATATGCCATTGTTAGCGGCTCTAACCAGCGGCATTCCCTCCTCAATCGCCCTGACGCGAACAATAGCCAGGTGCTGATAAGGTCCACTTGTGTGTCCGTACCAAGCGTCATTCGTAATATTCAGGAGCCACTTTGGATCCGTCTCAGGATTGATAACTTTGCCAGGGAAAATAGCTTCATAACATATCAAAGGGCTAAAAGGAGGTATCCCATCGACTTCAAGAGTTTCTAACTTTGAACCAGGACTGTAATCCATTGTGCCTGGCGTTAACTTATCAATTGGCAAAATTTTTCTAAAAGGAACATATTCACCAAATGGCACAAGATGTGTTTTATCATAGTGAGCAGAAATCCCCCCCTGACTATCTAAAACGAACAAACTACTCCAAACAGCCAGTCCAGCAGAATCTTTTCGTGGCGCACCCGTTAACAAGTAAGCTCCAGAGGGAATCGCTTCCTTTAAATGATCTCTTAATTGTGGATGTGTTTCTAAAAACAAGGGTACAGCCGCTTCTGGCCAGATAATTACCTTTAAAGGCTTTTCTGCTTCAAGTTGAGATAAAGCAATATGTAGGTTTACATTTTTCTCAGCATATTCTGGCGACCATTTTATCTCTTGTTGAACGCACGGCTGAATAATGCGCATGTTAACGCCGGTATTTCCTAAAGCATTTCCTTTGTCGGCTCTATAAGTGCCTGCGGTCCAAAGTGCCATCGTTACAATCAAAGTGCTCACCATCAAAATTCGTGAGCCAGCCATCCATATGGTTGCAGCCAGAACTGTTAAAAACGATAACCCATAAATACCAATCCATGCACAAACTTGAAGCATGGGCAAATCCCACGTATACCCAACAAAATTCCAAGGAAAACCCGTTAAAATATGCCCCCGTGTCCACTCTGTTAAAGACCAAAACACGGAAAACAAAAGAACCTGTTGCAAAACATTACGTTGGTAATACGCGGTCAACGCACAAGCAATAGCTGGGAAAACGCTTAAAAGCAGAGCAAAACCAACAATCCCAAAAGGCATCAGATATGTAAGACCTACTTTGGTGAAAGAAACGGCAACCCAAAATGTTCCCGCTGCAAAATGGCCAAAGCCAAAACTCAATCCCAATATAAAAGCTTGTTTAATGTTTTTGACAGATCGAAGCAAAAATAAAAGTCCACAAAAAGATGGGATCAATACGACGAAAAAATAAAAAGGAGCGAACGCCAAAGCACCCATTACCCCTAAAAGACAAGAAGAAAACAAAGAGTATGTTGAGATCAGATTCCGAATATTATTTTTAAGATAAAGGAGAGAGTTCTTTTTCAAAGTTATGTTCACGCTTTCCATTTCAGTCATTAAACTCCCTATTTCTCTCCTTAATGTAAAATGATGCACGGAATAGAAACAAGTATTTTTTCTTTAGCAGGGTTGATTTTATGTTTTCTTATCCTACTATTATTAGCAGAAGTGCATGAGTGTAATGCAAGAGACACATTACTTAAATCTTGAATTTAAGCTTAATTTCCAAAGTCACAGGAGGCAACAATGGGTGCTACATTTAATCTTAAGTCCAGATTAGGTCAAGATAACTTTTCTATTATTACTCTTAATCTTTGTCAGGTAATTTTGCAAAATGATGAACGGTTTCCATGGGTTGTTATGGTACCTTCTGTTCCAAATGTTCAGGAAATACACCAACTTTCATCCGAACAGCAACATGAATTAGCCGAAGAAATTTCAAAAGTATCTCTTGCTCTTCAGGTTTACACGCGTGCAGATAAGATCGAAATGTCAACTTTTTGCAGCATGGTACCTGAGCTACACATACATCTTATTGCTCGCAACAAACAAGATTTGCATTGGCCTAATCCCGCAATGGGAACAGGACTTAGAATACCTTATCTCGAAATAGAAAAAGATACGATTATAAGGGATCTCCAAGAAATGTTGTTGAGAGTCTAAGGGGCTGCAACAAACAACCTATCAAAGTCAGTCGAAAGGCTCCCTAGATCCTCGGAACAAGTCCGAGGATGACAGTTCTTTTTATATTCGAATAACAGACTTTCGTACAGCCAGCGCACTTCTTTGATTATCAACCTCTTCAGAACACACACCGTCATCCTCGGACTTGTTCCGAGGATCTTGACACAAGTTTAAATCTTGATTTCTTTTGTTTCTATACCCAATGAATTTCAAGAAACCTGCAGGAAAACCTATTATGGGGAATAAGGAATCGAGGAGCGGGATGTATATGGAAATACATGAGCACCGAAGGTTTCCGCAGTTTGACAGACAGGTTTCTTGAAAGGCGAAGGGTATAATCTCAAACTCCATTTGATTAAGACAGCCTCTTTAATCGCTCAATTCCCCCAATGCAAAATCTCTTTATACCTTCCTTCGCTTAACTATTTATTAAGATATTTATGAGCTAATGAAAGTTAGGAAGCTGAAAATGTCTTTTAACAAAATAGGTAACGTTAAAATTTCTTCGTGACAAGATCTTTATCAAAAGAATAGGTGTCATGATTTGTTTTAAAGACTGAGTAATAAGTTAAATTTAAAGACGAGTAATAATGAAAATTATATACAAAACTTCAATGTCTATATTTTGCATGCTGATATTCAGTCTGGCTTTGCTTACTGTTCTTATGCATTACAAATACAGATCAAATCTTGACAACATTATTATGAACCGTTTTTCGGTCACTCTTTACGACATGAAAAGCACCATTGAAAACAGTTTAAAACTTGGTGCTGCGCTTTCAGAGCTTAGAAACACACAATCTATAATCGATCAAGTCAAAGCAAACGACGAAAATATTTTATCTGTCAAAGTTTTTGAATACAAACTGGGTATTTTTAAAACCATTTTTGATAGTCGTTCAGCCAGCATTGGTGGTGATGTTCCAACTTCTTGGAAAAACATGATTGAAACAACGAAACGTCCTGTTTGGAAACTTAAAGAAGGTGATGTCACAGCTATAGGCACTAATTTTATGGACGGCGTTGGACACATTATTGGTGGCGTTACCATAAGATACGCAAACACCCATAGCTCAACGAATGAAAACATAGTCGCTTTTGGGCTATACGAACGTTTGTTTTATGCTCTTGCTGCCTGTTTCTTAGTATTACTAACCCTCATTCGCTATTCCTTTAAAAAACCAATTTCAACACTTTCCTATATGTCACGATTTTTAACGGATCGCTCCAGCGTTGAAGAAGCAACAAAGGGAAATATGGATGCAAATCTCTTAGGTCAATTTTCTCAAATGCTAACGACAATCGAAAAAGAAACAGCCGAGATGCAGTCTTTAGAAAATTCCCTTTCCTCGTTAGAGGAAAAATCAATGTTATTACCTAACAAACAGTGAGAGTAAAATGGAAAACTCTACCTTAGAAAAACAATTTAAAAAACTAAGCATCCATATTTTGGCTTCGGTTGCTTTAATCGTATTTTTGTCTTCCTTATCTCTCGTCTATTTCCACATCAAGGAAATAGAACCAAACCTATTACCAGAAATCCATAAGAAAACTGGTTCTGTCGGTCACTCTCTTGTAAAACAACTAGAAAGAGCACTAGATCTCGGCATTCCTCTTGAGGAATTCAAAGGAATGAACCTGGTTTTTAAGTCAATAATGAATGACAATAAAGACATTTACTCTATGGCTATCCTAAGCCCTGATGAAAAAGTCTTATACCAAAATGACGCCCCCCCTTCTTCAGATGTAATAACTACCAAAGCTGAAGAGGACAAAAATATAGATAACAGTAATTTTCCTATTAAATTCAACAAAAAAGATAAAGCCATCCTCAAAATTGGTATCGATAAAAGGTATGTCAATCGTTCTATCAACGATATTATTTATGATATCGCAACCATACTCGTCATATCTTTACTAATTGCGAGCGAAATCATTTTCTTCTTTATAAGAATTACTCTAACCGTCCCTATTGAAAATCTTATTCGCCTCATAAAAGGTGTAAAAGATAGACATATTGTTTTCTTAAACGATAAACTTTCTGGTGACGAAATTGGTGGCCTTATGGAAAAGGTTAACTCTTACCTTCTAAATTTTTCATCTATCTTAGACAAAGGAAAAAAGAAGTTTGAAAAAGCTGGTCGACGCTTTCAGGATTCTAAAGAGTTTTTTAATTTAAGAAAAAAAGCAGATGCGATTAGTTCCGGCTATGTTTTTGATAAAAACAGCATCTCTTCACATGACTCCATAGATCCTAGGAATATTAGGACCCCTATATTCCTGTTCATATTTTGTGAAACGCTTACCATTTCTTTTCTTCCAACATATGGATATCAGCTCTACACACCACTTTGGGGGATTCCAAAAGAAATTTTAGCAAGCTCTCCTGTAGCTGTATTCATGCTAGCCTTTGCTTTCTTCACCCCTTTAACTGGTTATATTTCTGATCGTCAAGGCGTTAAAAAGACATTCATTTTAGGAACCTTAATATCTGTTCTTGGATATTTCATGTGTGCTTTTGCCGAAACAATGTCGTCCCTCATTATAGCACGAGCCATAAGTGCTATGGGATATGCTCTGGCATTTACGTCTAGTCAAACTTTACTTGCTTCCTATAGAACTGCGAACAGCAAAGTTGATACGTCTTCCATCTTCCTTTTGGCCTTTGGCTCTGCCACTCTTTGTGGCGCTCCTGTAGGGGGCATCTTAGCTGACAACATAGGATATCAATCTACATTTATCCTTTCAGGCCTCTTTTCCGCCCTATCAGCGGCAATGGTGTATAAATATATTCCTGAACCCGCTTCCTTGGCCAAGAATTTTGCAACACGAACACACTTTAGTTTGCAAAAGTTTTTGAAATTACTGAAAGACCCACTTTTCTCAAGTTTGCTATTTTTATGCGCTCTTCCAGCACGCATTATGTTTGGTGGATTCTTATTCTTCTTAGCACCACTCTATCTCCTTTACCTTGGTAACACTCAATCAACTATTGGACGTGTAACCATGATTTATGGATTAACTCTTTATGTAGCCTCTCCTCTTATTTCTCGTTTAATTAGAGAAAGGTTCTCTCCTCTGCTGTGTGCCTCACTAGGCTCTCTTTTAATTGGGCTAAGTGCTGGAGGAGTCATGTATTTCAAAAATACATCCGGGGTTATTGTATCTATCACCCTTTTTGCTATTGGGCACATTATGCAAATGTCTTCGTCTATGCATATTATATTTAATTATTCGAATGACAAAATTCCGGACGTAGGAAGAGCCACAGTTATCGGGGTCTACAACTCAATAGAACGATATGGAGCGGTCATCGGTCCTATTCTAATGGGTCTGTTCATATCTCTTTATAGTTACGTTCAAGCTATGGCTATCGTTGGTTTCATTTCGCTTGCCTCAAGTATCATGATGGTTATTTTGTATTTAATAGGAAGAAAAAATGTTTTGGCTCGCACATAAATTCAAATGCATTTCAGTCTGTCTAACCTTATTAGGGTTACTATTCTTATCTTCAGATTCTTATGGAGCAAAGGAAGCTGTAAAAAAAGAAACAACTCAAAAAGAGCCCTTTAAGGTTTACGTTATAACATGGATTGGAAATTCAGAAGTAGAACGTGGTTTCATGAGTTACTTTGCTTCTCGCGATATTCCAGTTGAGTTTATTATTCGAAGCGGCGACTTACAGGTTGAAAAGATCAAAGGCTTTAGAGAGGAGATTAAAAAACTTCGACCAGATTTAGTATATGTTCTTGGTACGCCGGGAACCATAGAACTTGTAGGGCAATACGATAAGGTTGACCCTTCCAAACATATCACCGATATCCCATTAGTTTTTAACTTGGTTGCTCAACCTATTCTTGCAAAAATTGCCCCAACTTTTGGCGCTGGAACAAAAAGGAATATTACAGGTCACACTCACCTGCCACCAATGGAAGCACAAGTCAAAGCGATCAAGTCATACATGCCTAATGTAAAAAGAATAACGGCTGTCTTTAATAAAGTTGAATTGAACTCCAGCACCAGTGTGGATGAGTTAGAAGCTCTTGGAAAAAGTCTTGGGAAAGATGGATTTGAAGTCAATAGAATCTATATTCCTCGTGATCCTGTGACCAATCTAGCTATGCCGGACAAAATCATTGAAACTTTTCGCTCCATTAGCAAAGATTCTACCGACCTAATTTACATACCATCAGATGGTTTTTTAATTGCGAATACGAAACTAGTTGGAGAAGCTCTAAAAGACATAGACCTCCCTAGTTTTTCCCCTGCTGAATCTTTTATTTTAGACGGTAATGCCCTTATGGGACTTGTTGCTCGTTTTTATCAGGTTGGCCAATATACCGGGTATAAAGCTGAGCAGATCCTAGTCAAAAAAGTACCTATTGGTGATATTCCAGTAGATCGTCTTAATAGTTTTTCTCTTATTATCAGAAAGGATAGCTTTAATCGTCTTAAAATGTATCCTCCTATTAATATGTTGAAATACGTAGAAATTATAGAATAGGGCTTGCAATCATGAACCTTAAAACACGTTTGATTTCAACTGTAATTACTCTTTTATTGATTACAATTTCTGTTATCACTGCTTTTAATGCTTACACAACTTCTCAAAAGATGACAGAGCAAGCTAAAAATGACGGAATTGCTCTGGTTAAGCTATTAACGCGAGTTCGGGATTAGAAGTGAGTATTTGCAAAGGGTAGAGGGATGTTTTAGTTATAATTTTAGAGAAAAACAACAAAACAGATCCCTCTAATGAAAAAAGATATCACAGAATTGTTTACGTTTGTCGACGATTTTTTTA